>JBKHJD010000060.1:0-9838 GCA_046538315.1 Syntrophobacteria bacterium | reverse complement strand
TGAGTCCGGACCAGCTGGTAAGTGTGGCGGCCTCCCTCATTCCATTTCTGGAAAATGACGATGCCAACCGCGCGCTGATGGGCTCCAACATGCAGCGTCAAGCCGTGCCGCTGCTGCAAGCCAGGGCCCCCCTGGTGGGCACCGGCATCGAGCGGGTCGTGGCCAAGGACTCGGGGGTTGCCGTCATTGCCCGCCGCGACGGTGTCGTGGAAGATGTTGATGCCTCCAGAATCGTGGTTCGGGCCGCTCAGAACGGCGATGCTGATCAATCACTGGCCACAGCCGTGGATATCTACAAGCTGACCAAGTTCCAGCGCTCCAACCAGAATACCTGCTTTAACCAGAAGCCCATTGTCCGGCATGGCCAGACGGTGAAAAAGGGCCAGATCATTGCCGATGGTCCGGCCACGGAAATGGGAGAACTGGCGCTGGGACGCAACGTGACCGTGGCTTTCATGAGCTGGGGAGGCTACAACTTCGAGGATTCCATCCTGGTGAGCGAACGCGTGGTCAAGGAGGACATCTTCGCCTCTATCCATATTGAAGAGTTTGAGCTGTTGGCCCGGGATACCAAGCTGGGCAAGGAGGAGATCACCCGGGACATCCCCAACATCGGGGAGGAGGCGCTACGGAATCTGGACGAAAGCGGCATCATCCGCGTCGGCGCCAAGGTGAAAACCGGTGACATCCTGGTGGGCAAGGTTACACCCAAGGGTGAGACCCAGCTCACCCCTGAAGAGAAGCTGCTCCGCGCCATCTTCGGTGAAAAGGCAGGTGACGTAAAAGACACCTCACTTCGTGTTCCTCCCGGGGTGGAGGGCATTGTCATTGATGCCAGGGTATTCTCCCGCAAGGGCGTTGACAAGGACGAGCGCACCAAATCCATTGAAGATGAGGAAATAGCGCGCCTGCTGAAAGACCAGCGTGACGAGCTCAAGATCATCAAAAAGAGCGCGCTGAAGCAGCTCGGAGACCTCTTGGCGGGCAAGCGGGCGGCGAAGACTCTCAAGGAAGGGAAAAAGACCTTAGTCAAGAAGGGCGGTGTTTTCGACTCTGAAAGCCTCGGCCAGCTCGCTCCCGGGCAGTGGACCGAGATTGAAGTTGAAGATGAACCCGAGGCAACCGAACAGATTCGGGCAATCTGGGAGAATTACCAGGAGCAGATTGAACTGGTGCAGATGGTCTTTGAGGACAAGATTTCCAAGCTCAAGAAAGGTGACGAGTTGCCTCCAGGGGTCATCAAGATGGTCAAGGTCTACGTGGCAGTCAAGCGCAAACTCTCTGTTGGCGACAAGATGGCCGGTCGCCATGGCAACAAGGGGGTGGTGAGCCGGGTGCTGGCCGAAGAGGACATGCCCTACTTTGCCGACGGCACTCCCGTGGATATCGTTCTCAATCCCCTGGGCGTGCCCTCGCGCATGAACGTGGGCCAGATACTGGAAACCCACCTGGGCTGGGCCGCCAAAGGGCTCGGCGAGCAGCTCGCAAGGCTCCTGGAGGAATACAAGAGTCGGGAGACTCTGCTGGAGAAATTACGGCGCCTTTACTCACAGCAAGAGCTCGACGATTACTTTGCCAATGCTGATGAGCAAGAGCTCAAGAGTCTCATCCCGCACTACCGTGAGGGTTTTCATGTGGCCAGCCCGGTTTTTGATGGGGCCGAAGAGTCGGAGATTCGCAAATTTCTGGAAGGGGCGGGGCTGCCTGAGGTGGGGCAGACCACCATGTATGACGGTCGCACTGGTGAACCGTTTGACAGCAAAGTCACTGTAGGTGTTATGTACATGATGAAGCTGCACCACTTGGTTGACGACAAGCTCCATGCCCGCTCCATTGGCCCGTACTCGCTGGTGACCCAGCAGCCGCTGGGCGGCAAGGCGCAGTTCGGCGGCCAGCGGCTGGGTGAGATGGAGGTCTGGGCCATGGAGGCCTATGGTGCCGCCTATGCCCTCCAGGAGTTCCTCACGGTGAAATCCGATGACGTGGCCGGAAGAACCCGCATGTATGAAAAGATCGTCAAGGGCGAGAATACCCTTGAGGCTGGATTGCCGGAGTCCTTCAACGTGCTGGTGAAGGAGCTGCAGGCGCTGGGTCTGGATGTACGCCTGCTGGAAGATATTGAGGAGTAACGGAGCAACCGCTCCATTGGAAATCCGAGGTACGAAATTCTAATTTCGGACGTATCGATAGTTGTTTTCAATCAGTGAAGGGGAAAACACTCCCCTGCAAGGAGGGTGCAGTGAAGGAACTGTACAACCTTTTTATTCGCCCCAAGGATCCATTGAGCTTTAACGCGGTTCGTATCTCTCTGGCTTCAGCGGAGAAAATCCGCGAGTGGTCCTATGGAGAGATAAAGAAGCCGGAGACCATCAACTACCGGACTTTCAAGCCCGAGAGGGACGGGCTGTTCTGTGCCAAAATTTTCGGCCCCACCAAGGACTACGAGTGCAACTGCGGCAAGTACAAACGCATGAAGCACAGGGGGATCGTCTGTGAGAAATGCGGCGTCGAGGTAATCCAGTCCAAAGTCAGGCGAGAACGAATGGGCCACATCGAACTTGCAGCTCCAGTGGCGCACATCTGGTTCCTGAAGAGTCTGCCCAGCAAAGTGGGCAACTTGCTGGATCTCACCCTGAAGGAATTGGAAAAGGTTCTTTACTTCGATAGCTACATTGTGGTTGATCCAGGTGATACGCCGCTTGGCAATCACGAACTGCTGGGTGAAGAGCGTTACCGGCAGCTGCGCGAACAGTACGGTAACCGGTTCAGAGTGGGCATCGGCGCTGAGGCGATCAAAGAACTCCTGGGCAAGTTGGATCTGGAGAAACTCGCCGAGGAGCTACGCCTGGAGATCAGCAAGACCAATTCGGTAGCCAAACGCAAGAAGTTGGCCAAGCGTCTCAAGGTGGTCAACGCTTTTCGGGAGTCGGGGAATCGGCCAGAATGGATGATTCTGGAGGTGATTCCAGTGCTGCCGCCGGATCTGCGCCCCCTGGTGCCCCTGGATGGAGGTCGCTTTGCCACCAGTGACCTCAACGACCTCTACCGACGGGTCATCAATCGCAATAACCGGCTGCGGCGCTTGCAGGAACTCAATGCACCGGAGATCATCATCCGCAATGAAAAGCGAATGCTGCAAGAATCTGTTGATGTCCTTTTTGACAACGGCAGGCGTGGCAAGACCATCACGGGTCCCAACAAGCGACCGCTGAAATCGCTCTCTGACATGCTGAAAGGTAAACAGGGCCGTTTTCGCCAGAACCTCCTGGGCAAACGGGTGGATTACTCTGGAAGATCGGTGATCGTCATCGGTCCCAATCTGCGGCTGCATCAGTGCGGCCTGCCCAAAAAGATGGCTCTGGAATTGTTCAAGCCTTTTATCTACAACAAGCTGGAGGAACGCGGCTACGTGACCACCATCAAGAGCGCCAAGAAGATGGTGGAGAAGGAGACCCCCGAAGTATGGGACTGCCTGGACCAGGTGGTCAGGGAGTACCCGGTACTTCTGAACCGTGCTCCAACCCTGCACCGGCTGGGTATTCAGGCCTTTGAGCCCATTCTCATCGAGGGCAAGGCCGTTCAGATCCATCCGCTGGTCTGTGCCGCCTTCAATGCGGATTTCGACGGCGACCAGATGGCGGTGCACATTCCGCTTTCCATCGAGGCCCAGATCGAGGCGCGGGTGCTGATGATGAGCACCAATAACATCTTGAGCCCGGCGCACGGAGAGCCCATCATTGTTCCCAGTCAGGATATCGTGCTCGGTATCTACTACATGACCAGAGAGAAGCCCTTCGCGAAGGGTGAGAACAAGGTCTTTGCCGGTTCTGAAGAGGTACGCTGTGCCTATGACGCCGGAGAACTGGATCTCCACGCTCGCATCCTGGTTCGTATGAACGGCAAGCTGGTGAAGAGCACTACAGGCCGTGTATTGCTCTCTGAGGTGGTGCCGGAAGAGCTTCCCTTCGACCTTATAAACCGGGTAATGAATAAACGAGCCCTGGCCGAGCTCTTTGACCGAAGTTACCGGAAAGCCGGGGTCAAAAACACGGTAATCCTGGCAGATCGCATCAAGGACATCGGCTACAGGTTCGCCACCCAGTCGGGTGTCTCCATCGCTGTGTCGGATATGGTCATTCCAGCTCGCAAACAGGATATCATCCAGGAGGCATCGGAAAACATTCGTGAGATCGAACGGCAGTACAACGAGGGGCTCATAACCGATGGCGAGAAGTACAACAAGGTGGTGGACATCTGGGCCAAGGCCACGGAGGATATCGCCGGTGAGATGATGCGCGAGATCGCCACGGAGTCTGTCACCGGCCCCGACGGCAAGGGCGAGGAGATGCCCTCGTTCAACCCCATCTTTATGATGGCGGATTCGGGTTCCCGGGGCAGCAAGGACCAGATGCGGCAGCTGTCCGGTATGCGCGGCCTGATGGCCAAGCCATCCGGGGAGATCATTGAAACCCCGATCACCGCTAACTTCCGCGAGGGCCTCACCGTATTGCAGTACTTCGTCTCCACCCACGGAGCCCGCAAGGGCCTCGCGGATACGGCGTTGAAGACCGCCAATTCCGGCTATCTGACCCGGCGCCTGGTAGATGTGGCCCAGGACGCCATTATCTGTGAGGAAGACTGCGGTACCATCGATGGCATCTGGGTGGAGGCGCTCACCGAAGCCGGCGAGATCATCGAACGATTGAGCGAACGTATTCTCGGCCGCGTCGCCCTGGAAGACATCAAGGATCCTCTCACCGGCGAAGTCCTGGTCGGGGCCAATGAAGAGATTGACGAAGAGGCGGTGGCGCGCATCGAGGAGGCAGGACTCGAGCGGGTTCCCATTCGTTCTATGCTCACCTGCCGGAGCAGGCGTGGCGCCTGTGTCAAATGCTACGGTCGAGACCTGGCCCACGGTCGTATGGTTGAGATCGGCGAGGCGATCGGCATTATCGCCGCCCAGTCCATCGGCGAGCCCGGGACGCAGCTCACCATGCGCACCTTTCATATCGGCGGCACGGCCAGCAAGCGTATCGAGCAGACCTCTATCCACAACCTCTACCAGGGTAAGGTGAAATTCGTCAACCTGAACACGGTGCGCAACGTGGAGGGAGACCAGGTGGTAATGAACCGCCACGGCGAGATTACCATTGTTGGCGAGGCCGGGCGTGAACGCGAGCGCTATCAGGTCATCTACGGAGCCAAAGTGAAGGTTGCCGATGGGCAGGAGGTCAACTCCAATACCTTGCTCGCCGAGTGGGACCCCTTCACCATTCCTATACTCACTGAGGCGAGCGGCACGGTCAAATTTGGGGACATTGTGGAAGGGGTCACCATGCAGGAGAAGGTTGACCCGGTGACGGCCAAGGCCAGCAAGGTGATTGTGGAATACCGGGAATCCGATGTACGTCCTCGAGTTTCCATCAAAGATGAAACAGGCAAGACGGCCCGGGTAGGCAAGGGTTTCGCCCGTTACTTGATGCCGGTAGGTGCCATTTTCATAGTGGCCGAAGGCGACCAGGTCTCTGCTGGCGATGTCCTGGCCAAAATCCCGCGCGAGACCACAAAGACCAAAGACATCACCGGCGGCCTGCCGCGGGTGGCTGAACTCTTTGAAGTTCGCAAGCCCAAGGAGCAGGCAGTGATCAGCGAGATCAGCGGCGCGGTCGCCTTCGGCAAGGATACCAAAGGAAAACGCAAGGTAATTATCACCCCGGAGGTGGGAGACGCCAAGGAGTACCTGATACCCAAGGGCAAACACATCAGTGTACACGAGGGAGATATGGTACAGGCTGGCGAGCCGCTTATGGACGGCTCCGCCAATCCACATGATATTCTCAATATTCTGGGGGAGAAGGAGTTGGCCAAGTACCTGGTGGACGAGGTGCAGCAGGTGTACCGACTTCAGGGGGTCAAGATCAACGACAAACATATAGAGGTCATTGTGCGCCAGATGCTCAAACGAGTCCGGATCACCGACCCTGGAGATTCAGAATTTCTCATGGGAGAGCATGTGGAGAAATACCGTTTTCAAGAGACCAACGAGAACCTGCTCGAGACCGGCAAGAGGCCGGCAGTAGGGGAACCGTTGCTGCTGGGTATCACCAAGGCGTCACTGAGTACCGAGAGCTTCATATCGGCGGCCTCCTTCCAGGAGACCACCAAGGTCCTTACGGATGCGGCGGTTGCTGGCAAAGTGGACTACCTGCGTGGTCTCAAGGAGAATGTGATCATGGGCCGGCTGATCCCGGCAGGAACCGGGATGAAAGAGTACCGCGATATGCTGGCGGTGGGAAAGCATATACCGGAGAAGGTGCCAGTAGAAAAAGATCTTGACAATGTCAGAGCATAGTTATATCGTAAATAATTTTGGTGCAAGGCCGCTACTCGTTTTTTCGGCTCAGACCACCATTGCAGGGGCGAGGGATAGCGATCATGCCTACAGTCAATCAGTTGGTCAGAAAGGGACGGGAACAGGTTAGAAAGAAAAAGACCACCCCGGCTCTCCAGGGGTGCCCGCAGAAGCGTGGAGTTTGTGTGCGGGTTTATACTACGACCCCGAAGAAACCCAATTCGGCCCTGCGCAAAATTGCCCGGGTACGCTTGACCAACGGCATTGAAGTAACATCCTACATTCCGGGGGTGGGCCACAATCTTCAGGAGCACTCGGTAGTTTTAATTCGAGGTGGCCGCGTCAAGGATCTTCCCGGAGTGCGCTATCATATTATTCGCGGCACTCTGGATGCCACCGGGGTGCAGGACCGGCGTCAGGGCCGCTCGAAATACGGAGCCAAAAAGCCCAAGTAACCATCAGGAGACGCTCGGCAGGGTATGGGCCACGGGAAAATGCCGTGGCCCATGCTCTGTGTCAGCCCGATGGCGATCCCGCGTAGCGGGATCAATTGCCTGTGGGGGAGCATTCTCATGCCGAGAAGAAGAGAGATTGCAAAAAGGGATATCCTCCCAGACCCGAAGTACGGGAGCAAACTGGTAGCCAAGTTCGTCAACAACATCATGCGGGATGGCAAAAAGAGTGTGGCCGAGTGTATCCTCTACGACTCTTTCGATACCATTGCACAGCGTACCAAGCAGGACCCGCTGGAGGTTTTCAAGAAAGCCCTGGACAATGTGAAGCCGGTAATAGAGGTGAAATCCAGGCGGGTGGGGGGATCCACCTATCAAATTCCGGTGGAGGTGCGGAGCACTCGCCGGGTGGCGCTGGCGATCCGCTGGATTATCACATATGCCCAGGGCCGGGCAGAAAAAAGCATGACCCAGAAGCTGGCGGGTGAACTGCTAGATGCCGCGAACAATCGCGGCGCCGCGGTGAAGAAAAAAGAGGACACCCATCGCATGGCCGAGGCGAACAAGGCCTTTGCCCATTACCGATGGTAAACGGTATGGTGTGTCGGGGGAGGGGAAAAAGAGTTTCCGGATGGAAACTAGGGTCTTTTGGGGCAACCCAAAGACCAACACGGAGCAAGTAGCTGACATAAGAGAAGCATTGATCATTCCAGGCGGTGGGCAATGCCCACCCTGCGTTTCTCTGACAGGCTCTCGGACAGAGAAGTTGATATCTGGATATTTAGCGTGGACCGGAGCTTCAAGCCGGTCACAAGAGACGGAACGAAAGATGGCTCGGCAGATTCCTTTAGTACGAGTTCGTAACATCGGCATCATATCGCACATTGACGCCGGGAAGACGACCACTACCGAGCGTATCCTGTACTACACCGGGGTTTCTCACAAAATGGGAGAGGTCCATGAAGGCACTGCGGTGATGGATTGGATGGAACAGGAACAGGAGCGGGGGATCACTGTCACCAGCGCTGCCACCACCTGTTTCTGGAAAGACTACCGCATCAACATCATTGACACCCCGGGGCATGTGGATTTCACCGTTGAGGTAGAGCGGTCGTTGCGGGTGCTCGATGGGGCTGTGGCCATCTTCTGTGCAGTGGGGGGAGTGGAACCCCAATCGGAGACCGTCTGGCACCAGGCGGATCGTTACGGGGTGCCTCGTATCGCCTTTGTCAACAAGATGGACCGGATGGGAGCAGATTTTGACCGCTGCCTGGAAATGATGCGGAGCCGGCTGGGTGCCTGTCCCGTTGCCGTGCAGCTTCCTCTCGGAAAGGAGCAGGATTTCCGGGGAATCATCGATCTTGTCAGTATGAAGGCGTTGATCTGGGAAAAGAGCGGCCTGGGGGTCGGCTATAAGAGGGTGGAGATTCCCGAAGAACTCCGGGTTCAGGCCGAGGAGTACCGGGCAAGACTTGTGGAGTCGGTGGCTGACACAGATGAAGCGCTTCTGGAGAAGTACGTGGAGGGTCTCGCCATCGACAATGCCGAGATGGAGGCTGCCCTGCGCCGGGCGAGTCTCAAGCTGAAGCTCATTCCGGTTTTCTGCGGTGCTTCCTTCAGGAACAAGGGGGTGCAGCCCTTGCTGGACGGCATTGTCAAGTACCTTCCCTCACCCCTGGACGTGCCGGCCGTCGTGGGGATCACTGCCCAGGGAAAACAGGAGACCCGCCATGCGGACGACGAAGGTCCCTGTGCGGCACTGGCCTTCAAGCTTATGAATGATCCCTACGTGGGTCATCTGACCTTTCTGCGGGTTTACTCCGGACACCTGGAGCGGGGCACCCAGGTATTGAACTCCAGAAAGAATGTGCGGGAGAAGATAGGCCGTTTGATGAAGATGCACGCCAACAAGCGTGAGGAACTCAAGGAAGTCTATGCCGGTGACATCGTTGCGGCTGTGGGCTTGCGCAATACCAGTACCGGCGACACTCTCTGTCATCCGGGAAGCCCCATTATCCTTGAGGCCATGGATATCCCCGAGCCGGTGATCTCGGTTGCCATTGAACCCCGGAGCAAGGCCGATCAAGAAAAACTGGGAATGAGCCTGGAGAAAATAGCCGCTGAGGATCCTTCCTTTAGCGTACGGGTGGATGAGGATACAGGCGAGACTCTCATCTCAGGCATGGGGGAGCTCCACCTGGAGATAATCGTGGATCGGCTGCTCCGGGAATTCAAGCTGAACGCCAATGTAGGTAAACCCCAGGTGGCCTATCGTGAGAGCATCACCAGGAAGGTCCGGGCTGAAGGTCGTTTCGTCAGACAGAGCGGTGGACGCGGCCAGTACGGCCATGTCTGGCTGGAGCTGGAACCCAATGAACGGGGAGCCGGGGTCCAGTTTGTGGACCGGGTTGTCGGGGGTGCGGTGCCCAGGGAGTACATCCGCTCTGTGGAGCGCGGGGCCCGCGGGGCCCTGGAACAAGGAGTCCTGGCAGGGTATCCACTGGTGGACATCAAGGTGAGTCTCGTTGACGGCTCCTACCACGAGGTGGACTCCTCGGATATCGCTTTTACCATCGCTGGGTCCATGGCAGTCAAGTCCGGTGTCAAAGATGCCGCTCCGATTCTGCTCGAGCCGATCATGGAGGTGGAGGTGGTCCTGCCGGAAGGATTCCTTGGTGAGGTGGTGGGAGACTTTAACGCTCGGCGGGGCCGCATTCAGGGTATGGAGAGCCGCTCTCATATCCGGGTAGTCCGGGCCCTGGTACCTCTGGCAGAAATGTTTGGTTATGCGACAGATCTGCGTTCTGCCACCCAGGGTCGAGCCACGTTTCATATGCAATTTTCGCACTATGATCCGGTGCCGTTTTCCATCAGTGAAGAACTGAAAGCCGCGGCAGCGGGTGGATGATTGATTGAGGGAAGGATTGAGGGCTGAAGGAGACGGCCAGCCCACTCAGGTGGACGGCAATGGAAGCTCCAAGGAGGAACCGCCATGGCGAAGAAGAAGTTTGAGAGGAAGAAGCCGCACGTAAAT
>JBKHJD010000059.1:0-9950 GCA_046538315.1 Syntrophobacteria bacterium | reverse complement strand
ACACTCTTCCACTCCTCGCCAGGCTGGGAGAGGCCTTCGGCTATGAAAGGCTCGGGGGGCTTCCGGGCTTCCACAAGGCGCCGAGCAGCCGCCAAGTTCTGGTCTGAATAGCTGAACAGCTTCCCATCCCCTGTGAAATAGGCCGGGCTGAAAGCCTGGAGGCGATGCTGCCTGAAAATATGATCCAGAATTTTGCCGCCCGGGATGTGGAACCCCTGCTCGATGTAATCGGTAAGTTCACTTACCAGGACCGACGGTGGCATGGGGGTGGTATCCTGGATGCTCTGGCCCACGTAGCTCATGTAGAGCTTTTCTCTGGCCGAAAGTATCGCCTCCAGAAACAGGTACCTGTCGTCGTTGCGACGGGACCGGTCGCCGGGCCGGGGATCTCGTGCCAGGAGATCAAAACCCAGGGGTTTCGACTGCCTTGGGTAGGCGCCCCCGTTCATGCCCAGGAGGCAGATGATGCTGAAGGGAATGCTGCGCATGGGAAGCATGGCGCAGAATGTAACACCCCCGCTCATGAAGCCGTACCCGAAGCCTTCTCGTTCCAGGTGTCGGCCCAGGTACCACTTGACCGCGGTGCTATCAACCTTTTCATGGAAACCCGAAAGCTCCTCCGTATCACCCAGCTCTTTGAGCAGGCGCCGCATCACCTGCATTTCGCCCTCTGTGTCTTCATCGGGCAGGAAGAATGCCTCCAGGAGTTCTGTAAGGATCTTCGACCATTCGCTGAGGCTTCGCGGCCCAAGGGGTCCTCTCACATGGGTAAAGAGCTTCTGGGCAAACTCGAGCAGCTTGCCCAGCGCCCGGGCTTGACTGCCTTCGATGTGATCGTAGGGAAGCACCTCGCCGAACATTCTCTGGTCCTGCCCCGGCATGGCATAGCCCAGGAGAAGCCTTTCCAGGCCCGCCTTCCAGGTATTGTCCTCGAAGGCGGGAAGGCCCAACTCACTCCGGCTCTCCCCGTCGATCCCCCAACGTATGCGGGTATCTTTCACCCATGTAAAAATGAGCTCGAGGTCGGCCTCTTCCAGATCAAACTTTCGCCGGACCGGGGGAGACTCCAGAACGGAGAGAATCTGCGAGGCAGCGAAACGCCCGCCGTACAGATCAAAAATACCCAGGAAGGTATCAATGATCTCGCCCTCTTTCCTGATGCTTCGATCGGCAATGGTGAAAGGAATGCACCTTGGATCATCGCCGGGGACATCGAATACAGCCTGGATATAGGGAGAATATGCCTCTATGTCAGGTGTCATTACCAGGATGTCCCTCGGTGACAGGGTGGGATCCTTTTCGAAAAGATCGAGAAGCTGGTCATACAGGACTTCTACCTCCCGCATGGGATTGTGGCAGGAGTGGATCTGGATGGATTCATCGTCCTCGGCCAAAGCCTTCTTGCCCTCCGCCCCCTTCCCGGCATCTCGCAGATTGAGAATGTCGGACTGGATACAGGCAAGCAGAGTTTTCTCGCCGGGATCCTCGAACAAGAGCGTTTCCTCGCAGGTGAACTCGTTGACCAGGTCCCAGAAATCCCTTCCCAGTACTCCCATGGAGGCAAGGAGGCTGTTTCCTTTCTCCAGGTGAAGCTCCTCCGGGGTAAGGTTGTACCGCGCCCCCCTTTGCATCACCGCCTTCAGCGCCCTCTCCGGGAGAATGTCACCCCAGTATTCCTTGCAGGGATTCATCAAAAAGAGGTTTACATCTGCAAACCTCGAAAGACCGGCAAGGATGCGCACATGAAAACGCGGCAGGGCGGATATTCCGAAAATCGAGACCCTTTCTGGAAAATCCCTCGTATCGAGGAGAGGATCTTCCAGGGTCTCGAGAAACGGCTTTCCCAGGGATGCACGATGTCCAACTTTCTCGTCTTTTACCAGCTCTCTCCAGAGCACTGCCTGCCAGTGACTCTCCTCGCCCTTTTCCCATCGGAGAATCATTTCCGGACGGAAGAGAAGGTACTGGTCAAAGGTGTCGGCAATCCGCTCGGCAAGCTGGATGCACCTCAGCGACTCCCCGCTTTCTCCCAGGTAGCTGTTGAGGCCTTCAAAGCCCGGGCTCTTCTTGAAAGAAGGGAGAACCTTTACAATCTTCCAGGTGAGGATTTTCGGATCAAACGGCGAGTGGTCGGGAAGGTCGTCAAAGACCTTTCGAAACATCTCGTGGACAAAGGAATTGGGAAATGGAAAGGAGTAGTTTGCGCAGATGCCGTGGCGCCGGGCAAGTTCCATGCACACCCAGCGTGCCATGCCGTTGCTCTGGACAATGATGATCTCCCGATCGAACGGCGATGCCGGAGGTGTGCTGAGTACCTCGGCCAGAACCTCGACCAGAACCTCCATGCGGTTGCTGCTGTAAAGTCTCAGCGCCGCCATGCGGATTTCCCGGGCTGTCTTGTTATCACTCCGCCACGTGCCCTTTTCTACCCTCTCGGCCTTTCATTGACAACGAGATTCTCGGATCTCACCCGCAAGCCCTCCGCACGATCTATCCTCCCTCCGCCCCCTCAACGTCGACTTTTGCCGATGTATCCCCATATCGCACATTTTCTGTTGAACAGAGTCGGTAGTGCCTAGTTCCTAGTCCGTAGTGCCTACTGCCTAGTGCTTACTGCCTAGTGCCCAGTGCGTAGCGTTCCTCCCTGGTGCCTACTTCCTCGTCATCCACCGAGGTCTCCACGCTCAGCAATTTGGGGCCCTGCTTGAGAATGAATTCGCCGTGGACTGTCTCCCAGATCCAGCCGGAGTAGCCGTAACCGCCGACGGGTTTGGAAACAAAGGCGCCCACCCACGACTCCGAACGGCTCTGATTGACAGAGACGGTGCCGAAGCGCCCGAATGTAATCTCGGCAACCCGGTGACAGTACGGCTTGCCCACAAGCTCCCTGGCGAGGCTGCCGCCCTCCTCTTCGCTCCCGTAAATTGCAGCCCGCAGGCCGTAGCGGTTGTTCCGCGCCAGGCAGATCACCTCATCCACTGTGCTGAAGGAGCTCACAAAGACCACCGGACCGAAGGTTTCCTCCTGCATACCGAGCATCTCCTGGCTCGAATCCACCACCACCGTGGGGCTGACCATGTTGCCTTCAATTCTTCCACCCAGGACAATCCGTGCTCCCCGCGCCACCGCGTCTTCGAGTTGTGCCTTGATGGCCGCAATTGCCTTCGGACTCGCCACAGGACCCATCTCTGTGGCCGGATCTTGGGGATCTCCCATCTTCACTGCCCGGCTCAACTCCAGGAATATCTCCAGAAAAGCGCCGTAGACGGATTCATGTAGATAGACCCGCTCCGGGGCTGTGCACGTCTGGCCGGCGTAGAGGTACTTGGTAAAGGCAAGCTCCCGCGCCGCCGCTTCCAGGTCAGCGCCGGGAAGCACAATGAAGGGGTCTTTACCCGGTCCTTCAAAGACAAACTTCTTCTTGCATGCCCTTATGGCATCCAGATAGCGGCCGGCGTATGCATCGGTTCCGAAGAGGCAGATTGCGGGCACCCTGGGATTGTCGATTGCCGCCTGCAGAAAGCTCTTGCCGTCTGTGTAGTCGAACTGAATGGCATCCCCGAAGATGGGCCGATAGAGATATTCGGTGAAGCGCGCAATCTCCGAGTCGCGGGAGGCGAATTTCACTCGCACCGCATTTCCCACGAGATAGATGGAGACGATGGCTGTGTTGAGCCAGGCGCTGCCGTTGTACGGAAGGACCAGCGCTACTTCCTCGTTCGGCCCGCACAGGGGCCGCCGCCCGGAAAACCTGGGCATCATCTCGCTGAAACCTTGCAACCGGCCAAGGATGATATCAATCTCCATACCGCACTCGCGACGGGTGAAGCCGGTGTCGTGGACCGCAACGGAGACCAGTTCATCCCGCTTTGCCGCTATCACCGCCGTCAGGCTCTGAACCTGCCCCAGCCGTTTGTCGAGCTCAATCATTCCTTTCTCCCGAGACAGCAAAGGTCTGAAGCGAAGCAGGTAATTGCAGCCTGCCGCTGCATCAGCCAATCACTCAATTGAGCTATACTAGCATAGTTGGAGTCCGTCGTCAGTCGTCCGTTGTCCGTTGCCAAAACCGGAAAATACGGCTGATTCCGCTAGATGGGCTAAAAAACGCAAGTCGGCTCATATCTTGCCTGACACTGTGAAAATATTGCTACAACGGACTACGGACTACGGACCACTGACATTACTAGTGCAGTCCGTTGTCGGTTGTCCGCTGTCCGTTGCCAAAACCGGAAAATACGGCTGATTCCGCTAGATGGGCTAAAAAACGCAAGTCGGCTCATATCTTGCCTGACACTGTGAAAATATTGCTACAACGGACTACGGACTACGGACCACTGACATTACTAGTGCAGTCCGTTGTCGGTTGTCCGCTGTCCGTTGCCAAAACCGGAAACTGCGGCTTATTGAAACTTCCCGGAGGCCAGCCCGCGCCGGCACGTGGATAAAAGGCCAGGGTGGCCTGCGAGGCAAAGCACATCTCTTCGCGCTTGCTTCGAAGCGCTCAGCCCCACCCCTTCGGGGCGGGTTCCCGGTTCGAGCAACCGAATTTACGGTCGTCCACCGGAAAGCCGAGGTTAACGCCGGCACGAATGTTTGCGTCGGAACAAGTGACTGCACCAATATGGCTGCGATTATGTGCTTTGTCGAACAGGCCACCCTGGCCGCCGCCAGATGTTCTTATCTCATCCAAACCAAATTCCGGAAGAACCTTTTTTCATAATCCCAGATATGATATACAAAAAAAACCCGCCGGCCTGCATGTCACAAAACAGGCAGTGAACTGATTTTATAGCAATTTAAGGGGACTTTTAATGGAGGCAAAAGTGCAAAAGGGAAAATTCGACGTGGGTGATGTGGTATGGCACAAAGAGGGCTACTGCTACCACAGGGCCACAGTAACCGGCATAGACGGGGAAACAGTGCTCATTGGAGACGAGAAGGCCGCCATGGACAATATCTTGCCTGGCTCCACTTTCGTCGTATCCGATGAGGTCATGGGACTCACCTACGCTGCCTCCATCTATGAGTATCTCGTATTCAGGACCCACAAAACCGACCGGTTTGCCGAAATGGCAACCGATGCCCACGTCGAGGGCCTGTATGTAGAAGGGTCCATCGGGGACGGTATCGTCCGGCAGCACTTTCCCGGCCACCCCACCGGCAAGGCGGATATCCTTCGGTTGCTGGCCGATCTCGAGGAACAAACCTGAGCGCAATTTATCCTTGACACTAGCCTCCAGATTCCTACAATGCGGTTCAATATTGAACTTTCTGCTCCGATCCCCCGGTAATGCCGGGGGCACTGCTTCTCTTGTACAACCAACTGGAAGCCAGTGGAAAGTTCGAGGCAGAGGCGCGTAATTGACCCTGCGGGCTAAAACGCTCTGGCTGTCCCTCTCGGCAAGTCTTGATGTAACCGAGTCTGCGGAGCTTTACCCAGTTTCAGAAATCCCTCCAACGCCCGGGCGCTCTTGATCACCCTGCGACCTTGCTGACCGAAAGCGAATTCCTGATTCTCGACGCCATTGACCGGCACCAACCCGGAAGCCAGCGGGCACTTGCCCACCTCTCGGGCATGAGTCTGGGCAAGACCAACTATGTGCTCAGGAAGCTCGCGGCCCGAAGACTCGTAAAGATCTCCAATTTCAAAGGCAATACCAGAAAGAGGAAATATCTCTACCTTCTTACTCCCAAAGGGCTTGAGGCCAGGGCACGAGTAACTATCTCCTTTATCAAGGCCCGGATAAACGAATTCGAGCAATTTCGCGACCGCTTGCTGGAAAATCTCCTGGCCCTGCAGGAGCAGGGAGTCAACCGCCTCATGGTTGTCGGCCCGGAGAACCTCTGTAAATTCCTCGCCCATCTCACCTGGACAGAAAATGTGGATATTGATATCGTCGGCACACTCGACGATCCTGAATCCATGGATTGCCTTGACCAGGATAGCCATATCCTATCTGAGAAAATATCTCGTTCTCATTCTCGAAAAACTCGACATTTCAGAAACATAAATTCTCTTCATTCCGGTAGCCATGCGATCCGGCCTCAGCTTCTTGTAAAAAGGGAGCTCTAATGGTTTTAACAACTTGAACGTGTAACAACTGTAACCTGTATGACAAAACCTCGTCGCTTGCGCGCTGAACGCTCCCAACGAAATAGCTGAGATGATATACGAGGAGGTGTTCAGAGAATTTGAATTCCATAGGGTGCGATACCTTGTTGTGGGCGGCGTGGCTGTCAATATTTACGGGTACGTCAGGATGACCATGGACCTGGATATCATGGTTGACCTCTCGGAAGAAAACCTTTCCAATATCATCTGCGTTATGGAAAAGCTAGGATTCTGTCCGAGACTTCCTGTAGATACTCATGATCTCATTTCTGCCGAAAAGAGGGCTGAGTGGATAGAGGAAAAGGGTGCGGTGGTCTTTACCTTCATTGACCCCCGGAAGCCATTCCGGCAGATAGATGTCTTTCTGACCAATCCCGTAAGTTTCGGGGAGGCGTATGCAAGAAGAAAAGAGCTAACCGTAGGAGGAGTGACGCTTAGCGTTGCCGCTCTCGATGATCTCATCGCGGTGAAGGAACGGGCTGGGAGGCCCAGGGATCTGGAAGATGCAAACCATCTCAAAAGAATCAAGGCCTTGAAAGAAAAAGGTTGATGGATACCAGCACGCTCTATCGCTTTGTCTATATCAAGAGACCGTTGACCGAGTTTTTTTCCGAGCGCTCATTGGTGCCGGAAGAGTATCTCATGGACTGGTTGAAAGACACCAGCGACTATGAGCGAGTGCATTCAGATGAGGAGTTGCAGCGATTCCTGCTCCTTACCCCCGAGCAGATTCTGAGCTGGCTGGAGGAGGCAGCGGAATTCGTGTGGAAGGTGAAAAGGTTTGCGGATTGATAGATTAGCCAGCAAGGGCAGGAAGACAAAAATCACTGCCGTGACGATTCTTGACTTTTTGGCCTGATGGTCTATACTGATCTATACCATTTATAATCAGGGAGGAAGCCATCCATGCAAGCCATAGCCAAGATATTTAAAAACGGCAGATCCCAGGCTGTCAGGCTGCCAAAGGAGTTTCGGTTCCAGGAAAAAGAAGTCAGGATCACCAAAATAGGGGACAAGGTCATTCTGGAACCGATAAAGAGGACCGATTGGCCTGATGGTTTCTGGGACAATTTCGCCCCAGATCCGAATTTTGAAATACCAAAACCGTTGCCCGGCAGCGGTCTCAGTCTGGACTAGCTGGTGCTGGCGTGTACTTGCTGGATACGAATATTCTCAGTTACTGGATGCGTGGCGACCCGGAAATAATCAGCCGGCTCAAGCAGTATTCGCCTGCTGATCTTGCTTTTTGCACCATAACCCTGGCGGAGATCCTGTACGGGATAGAGAAATCACAGCGAAAAAAGAAAAAAAGGCGATACAAGATAGAGCAGGTTGTAACCTTGCTGAAGCTGTATGCCTTTGATCAGGCTGCCGCCAGGGCATATGCAGTAATCCGGGCCCAGTTGGAAAGGCAGGGGCTGCTTATCAATGAAAGAGACACCCAGATTGCGGCCATTGCCGGAGCCAATGATCTTACTGTTGTGACTCACAATGTAAAAGAGTTTGCCCGGGTTAAAAATTTGAGGGTCCAGGACTGGGCAACCCAGTCTGATAAGGAGTCACTTTGATGCCCCTGAACCTTTGAAACGATCCAGGGGCAGTATGTCAAAAGGTGGCTTGGGAGCAACGTTCTGTTGTGAAGGCTACGGGCCGACCCTGACCCTTGACCGAGAGCCATTTCTTGAAGCCTATTGTCTTCAGTGAGCATGCAGAAACGAAATTTGCTATACTTGAAGAGCATGGCTTTTCCGTTTCCAGAGAGGCTGTGGAAAGCGCGGTCCGTGCGGCGGACAAAGTCGAGCTCGGCCACAGGGGAAGAAGAATCGCGCAAAAGGCCATCGACGAGAAGCACGTACTGAGAGTCATCTTCGCTGACCTTCCCGGTGAGATGAGGGTTATCACCTTCTACCCCGGGAGGAGGGAGCGCTATGAAGATTAGCTATAGTAGAGAAGACGATGTCATGCTCATCGAGGTTTCCTCTGAGCCGATTGATTTTGCCGAGGAGATGGGGCCCTTCATTGTCCACTTCACCGAAGATAGGAAGCCGGTTTTACTTGAAATTCTTGACGCCAGCGAGTTTATAGCAACCGCCACGAAGTCCACCATCAGGGCAACCGACGCCAGACCGGTCGAGGTCCATTACTGATTGGCCACATACCTACACACCCACAACCGCCAATAGGACACAGATACACATCAGAATAACCACTTGACGATTTAACGATTTAGCGAAATGCTGACTGAGGCTCTGAGTTTCTGCAAGGATTTGGTCCCTGCTTTACCCGACTTCCAAGCCTTCTACGATTTCAACTCAAGGCCTTGAACGATTTGAACGTGGAACGACTGTAACGATTTCAACGATTGTAACGCTTTCTCAAGGAGTTCCCAACTCTAATCAGATGTCCCCAAAGATAGAGCAACTGATCGAAGCGCTCCTTCCCTATGAGCCGGAAAGAATCTATGTTTTTGGCTCCTGGGCCTATGGGGAAGCTGACGACCTGAGCGACCTTGATCTGGTTGTGATCAAGCGCACCGGATCGCCTTTTCTCAACCGGCTCCGCCAGGTTGGCAGACTCCTTCCTCCACATCTGGGCGGTGTCGACATTCTGGTCTACACGCCGGAAGAGTTCGCCGCGATGCAGAAGGAAGGCAATGCTTTTGTCGAGATGATAGTTGAAGAAGGTCGGTTAATATATGGGGGGTAAACGTGCAGCCGAAGCCAGACGTTGGTTCCAGCAGGCGACCTATGATCTCAAGGCAGCGCAATGGAACCTGGAGGGTGGCTTTTTCAACACCGTGTGCTTCTTGTCTCAGCAGGGTGCCGAGAAGTCCCTGAAGTCCCTTCTCTACTATTTGGGAGCAAGGAGGCAGGCACTTTTGACCCATTCTCTGGTAGAGATGGTGGAGGAGGCAGGAAAAAGCGTTGCCCAGCTTGCACTGTTGCTCGATGAGGCCCGAGACCTGGATCTTCATTACATTCCGTCTCGGTATCCCAATGGGTTACCCGGTGGTTATCCCCATCAGTTCTACACCAGGAGAGTAGCGGAAGAAGCGTTGCAGGCGGCAGATCGGATTTTCAAAAGTGTTCAGGATTATTACCAGAATCGGGATGAGAACGAGATATTGAGATCTGACTAAGAGTAAAACGAGTCTAGGCCACACGAAAGCAGAGGGTTCAATCTCTTTCACCCCCGTGACCAGTTACAATTGAACAACTGAAAGAAAAGCTTCGAAGAGATGGTCTCCTACAGGCTCGAGTGGAAGCGATCCGCTGAAAAGGATCTGCACAAGATTGATCGCTCACGGATTCCGCCGATTATCCATGGACTTGATAATTAAAACCCTTAGCGCCCTTGCTGTAAAGTATCAGATTTCGGCAATCTATGCCTTTGGTAGTAGAGCTCGAGAGGTCACAGCCTGGATACACGGAGACACGGTTGACAGGGAACATATGAAATCCGATGTAGATATTGGCATTTTGCCGCGTCCTGAAAGTGTGCTCTCCGTAAAGGATAAGGTTCAACTCGGTATACACATAGAGGATCTTTTAGAGGTTGCCAAAGTTGATCTGGTGTTTCTGCCCGGGGCAGATCCCTTTGTGGCAGCTAATATCATCAGAGGTGAGCGGCTTTACTGCGCGGACGAATACCAGGTGGATGAGTATGAGCTTTATGTTTTAAGGCGGGCCGGGGATCTGATCCCGTTGGAGAAGGAGCGGATCTCACTGATATTGGGAGAAAGCTGATGACCCCCGGAATGTTGAGCCAGAGAATCGTTGCTGACCGCCTGGCGTGGATCGACCGGATGCTGGATGAGATCAATAAATTGCCACTGGAG
>JBKHJD010000058.1:0-10025 GCA_046538315.1 Syntrophobacteria bacterium | reverse complement strand
GTCTTGCAGCTACCAACCAGCCACCAGTGCAGAGTTGCCCCTATATACTACTAAGGGACCGTCTGCGTCAATCGCGGAGACCAGGCGGCCTCCGTATGGACACCGCCGAGCTCGAGATTCAGCCGGCGCTGCTCGGTACCATTAGCCATCATTGTCCAGAGGGTTGGACTACCCTGGCGATCCGATTCAAACAGGACCAGCCTCCCGTCAGGAGACCAGCACGGATTCTCATTGTTACCGCTGCCTCCTGTAAGTTGTCGCAGGTCTCTGCCATCAGGACTTATAAGAAACAGGTCAAAGTGGCCGTCGTGGAACCCGGAGTAGGCGATCCGATTCCCTCGCGGCGACCATGCCGGCGACGTATTGTACCCTCCCTCAAAGGTGAGCCGCCTGCTTCTGCCGCTGGCAACGTCCAGCACGTAGATCTGTGGGCTACCGCCCCTGTTGGAGACATAGGCGAGTTGTCGACCGTCAGGAGACCAGGCGGGCGAGACATCAATTGACCAGTTGTCGGTCAACTGGTCCAGAATTCGACCCCGGGCATCGAGGAGATACAGTTCTGAATTCCCATGAATGGTCAGTGTAGCCGCCAGTTTCCCGCCCACGGGGTGCCATGCCGGAGCTATGTTCAGGCCCGGACGCCTGCTGATGCACTCCACCGCCCTGGTGCCGAGATCCATGGTATACAGGTCCGGGCTACCCCGTTTGTAACTTATGTAAGAGATCTTCTTGCCGTTCGGCGACCAGGCTGGAGAAAGGTTGAGGCTCTGATCTTGGGTGAGCTGAACGACGTTACGGCCGTCAAAATCTGCCAGGTAGATTTCTTTGTGGCCAGTGGCATCACTCACAAAGGCAATCTGGCTGTGAAATATGCCGGGCTCGCCCGTAAGGTGCAAGACCATCTCCTCGGCAAATTGAAGGATGATCTTTCTGCCGGCGCCCATTTCGTCCGCATACTTCCTCTCCAGCAGTAGTTCCCGCTGAACCACATCAAAAAGACGAAGCGTCACCGTCAAACGATCTGCCTGAATGTGGTAGCTGCCCCGTACCACGAGGTCTGCATCGATAAAGCTCCATTCGGCAAATTTAATCTCCTCAAGTGTGACCCCCATATCCTTCGGATCTTCCAGAAAAACGGCCGGGTCTATAACCTGAAACAAACCGCTGAACCTTAAAGCATCGCTCAGCATCTCGGCCATCCTGTCCCCAGGACGATGCTTTTGAGCATCACCCCCTTCGTGCAGAAATTCTGGAACAGCAATGGGAATCTTTCTCTGGAGTGGAGACTGTATATCAATGTAAATCCTGCATACACCAGGCCTTGCGGAAACAACAAGCAGAATGACAATCGCCAGGGAGAAAAAAAGGATCCCCCGTTTCCCGCCTAATCGTGTGTCCATGCTGTTATGATCTCCCATCGGCAGGTGAAAAACGGATAACGATCTCTTCCTCTTTAGGGCTGTAAATCTCAGGAAAGGGCGGAAACGGTTTGGACTTGAGAATGGCTTTCAGCACCGAGTCATCAAACCGGGCATTCCCCGATTTTTTCTCGAATCGGATATCGACAATGGTGCCGTCTCTGCGAGCCCGGACAACGATCAGTGCCTCCAGGTCAGTGCCTTTCGCAATACCCCCCCCGGGAGGCACCCAGTTACCCTCTACTTTCTCATAAACCATCGCCCGGTAGAGCCCGAGAGCCTGGCTGAGGTCTTCGCCTTCCATGCCGCCGATGTTGACCAGGGAAACTTTCTTGCTGCTCCTTTTCGGGAGCCGTTGTTCGCGGCCGGTTTCCCCGGCGGCTTCAGCACGCGACCCGGGCTGTTCAGGCTTGGGCTTTGTCGACCTTTTCTCTATCTGCTCCTGCTGCTCCTGTTGCTCTGGCTGCCTGTCCGCGATCACCGGCCGCTTGCTTTTCTTCAAGGCGAACGATTGCCCGCCGGCCCGAAAGCGCTTCAGGGGGACGGCCTGCTGCAGCCCAACCCCTGGTGTACCGCGAGCGGCCTGTGCCCGGTCCTCTTCTGCCTTGACGGCCGGCAGAGATACCAGGTCCACGGAGTAGACCGGGGCAAAATTCCGCCTGGCGGCAGGAAATCCCGACCAGGCCGTAGTCATCGTCAACACGGAGGCATGCAAGAACAGTGAGCACCCCAGCATGGACAACCACAGCTTCCGACCTGAATGCGTGCGCAACCGAGCCCGGGTGACCGCATCCCCAATCATAGCCCCTCTTGCAATGGTTCAGTAACCATACCGATCCGCCGGATACCGCTGCGGCGAACTGCAGCCATTACCTGCACCACAAAGCCATAGGGTATGGACTCATCGGCCCGCAGAAATACAGCCCTGTCTGCCCGGTTCCGGAATATACCCTCCAGCTTCCTCTCAAGAGAGTTCAAGGATATTTTGTATTCGTTCAGGTAGATCTCCCCTTCTCCGGTAACGGTAATCACCAGCCTTTCTTCTTCTGCCGGAATCGGCTCGATGCTGGTCCGCGGTAAATTAACATCCACCCCTTGCATCATCATGGGCGCTGTTATCATGAAAATGACGAGTAGCACCAGCATCACGTCTACAAAAGGGGTCACATTGATTTCAGACACCAGGCTGGGTCTGCCGCGGTTGAACTGCATGAAAATCCTCTCGGCAAACGATCACAGCATTTGCTCCAACCGCTTGCTCCCTGAAGCCGGGCTCTCTCAGAGGCGCGAGCCTGCACGTCTGCGCCTTTGCCCGCATCGGCTACTGCTCAACGTTCCTTTTCCCCTTGGTCGCGCTCTTCCATTTTGCCGGTACGTTTCACCAGATCTCTTTTGACGATATTCAGGAAATCATTCGCGAAGTTGGCCATTTCCGTCTCCGAGCGGCGGACCTTGTTGGTGAAATGATTGTAGGCTACCACAGCCGGAATGGCTGCAGCCAGGCCTGCGGCCGTAGCCACAAGGGCTTCCGCGATACCGGGGGCTACCACAGCCAGGCTCGCCGACCCCTTGAGGCCAATGCCTTGAAAAGAGGTCATTATGCCCCACACCGTGCCAAATAACCCGATAAAAGGGGCGGCGTTCCCTGTTGTGGCCAGCAGAGAGAGGCCCTTCTCCAGCCGGTTTGCCTCACCGTTTACAGCGCTGTGCAGGGCTCGCTCCAGGTTGTCGATCCACCCAATCTGGAAGTCCGGTTCACCCGGATTGCGGCCCTTTTCTCGATCGCCGGATTTGCTCAGCCTCCCGAGTTCAATATAGCCTACCCGGAAAACTTCGGCGAGATAGCTATCTTGCATCTGCCTGGACTCACGGAAAACTGTCCCCAGGCTGTTGCTCTTTCCAAAAAGCGTGAGGAAGCGAGAGCTTTCCTTTGTTGCTCGCTTGAAGAGGCGATATTTTACGAAAATCACGGTCCAGCAGGCGATGGACATCAGGACCAGGATGATCAGGACCAGTTTCACCACCGGCCCGGCACCGAGCACCATGGCAACGATGCCGCTGTTCGCTCTGGCGCCGCCACCGGCAGCCCATGCTGTAAGTGCGGCCGAAACAATCATGCCTTCCATGGGATCGTCATTTCTCCTTTCTTCCACTTACATATGGGGTGGCTTTCCCGCCTCCGGTTCTTTGCCTGCATTTCCACACACACCCGCAAAATTCTCTTTTATTTCAGCTGGTTCAATCTCCTGAAGCAAGCTACCATCGGCCACAGGTGGTGTCAAGCAAATTTCACCCGATGAACCCCAGATGTGGATCAGGCTAAAAGCCGGTCAAGGGCAGCAGGGAGTGAAGTGGAGCGTCTTTGCGGTTCAGGTTTTTGAACAACGCGAAGGGCAAGGCTCCAATCTCTTCCAGCCCTGTGACCAGTTACGAAACTTGTCTCTTCCCTGGCCCTGACATTGAAAGACAAGTGACACCGTGGCCGCGTACAGGTAGAGGAGGCCGTGGTGGCTCTTCTGAATACCCGGCGAGGGGCCTGAGTCGCTTCCGCAGGTGCGAGTGGTGGAGCCCTCCATTCCATATCAGCCGCATACTTCCAGTTCGCTGAAAAAATAGGATATTTCAAAAGCTGCCGTATCCCGGCCGTCGGAGCCGTGCACGACATTCCGCTCGATATCTGTAGCGAAATCCCGGCGAATGGTACCGTCTGCGGCATGCCGGTAGTCGGTTGCACCCATAAGCTCCCGGGTCCTGGCAATGGCATTCTCGCCCTCCAACACCATAACTACCACCGGAGCCGAGCTCATGAAATCGGTCAGGCTGTCAAAAAAAGGCCTGTCCCGGTGGACACAGTAAAAACCCTGGGCCTGCTTTTTGGTCAGGTGG
This sequence comes from Syntrophobacteria bacterium, assembly GCA_046538315.1. Classification (GTDB taxonomy): domain Bacteria; phylum Desulfobacterota; class Syntrophobacteria; order BM002; family BM002; genus JBKHJD01. The sequence goes on along the minus strand of JBKHJD010000058.1, from coordinate 5,721 downwards.
AGCATTTTTGCGGCGACTATCTTCAGCCCTCTCTGCTCAAACCGTCGGATAACCTCACCGACAAGTCGGCGCTCCACCGCATCCGGTTTAATTATAGACAATGTACGCTCCATGCACTACCTCCTCATCGTACCACCAACGGGACAGAATTTCTGGGACGCGGCGGCCTTCACTGAATTGACCCTGAAAAATTAGCGAGCTCCTGGAATTTTTGGACTGGGCTTTCACCATTCCGTGCAATGTTGTTCCCCGCCAATATCCCTGCTTTCCGGATATTGACAGATGCCGTTGTGGTGCTTAATATTCCTAGCTAAAGCGTAGGATAAATATTCCTCCGGAATGTACCGAACCATGATCCGAAATGAAATTCCTGGTTTCTTTGACCGGACCAGGCAGCAGATGGAGGTATAAGCATGAGTGAAAACTATGCTGCGAAAGACAAGTTCCATGAAGGCACAGCAGCGCTTGCTTCGCATAAATTGGAAGAGAGCCTCGCAGCGTTTTCGAGCGCTATCGGGCTTGACCCCCACTTTTCGCTGGCCTACTTGAGCCGTGGGCTGACAAATCTGAAATTGCGCAATATCCGTGAAGCCATAGACGATTTCACCACATTCATCGAATCCAACCCAGGCAACCCGAAAGGATACCACATGCGCGGCCTGGCATATGTGGAAGCGGAAGACCGCGAGACGGCCATGGCTGATTTCACCAGGGCCATCGAACTGAATCCGCAATACGGCGTCGCTTACCTGAGCCGGGGAACTGTTTATGCACAACTCGGAAAGAGCGACCAGGCCGAAAAGGACCTCACCATGGCGGCTCGCCTTGGCGAGGAAGGCAAACATGATTTCATGAGGGAGTACAATATCCCCTGGACTGGACCGGTGCATGTAATGGAAGATGTCTTCCCCGAATGCGACTGGTAGAATCCATTGCCTTGCTTCGCTTCCCGGGTGAAACGAAGGTCTGTGGTGTGTGGCATCGGCGCTGAAACAGGAACATAGAAGGTCTTTGCCTTATTACGCCCGGTGCCTTACAGGAACCACCATTTTTGCACCAAAGCTCCACGCCGGGAAGAGCTTCGTCAAAAGAAAGCGCCGGCAGCAGCTCTGCTCCGGCGCCTGAAGTCTTTTTCTGTCGGGAGTCTCCTTCAGTATCTGAACCCCGGTCTATTCTTCTTTCTTTTCTTCCTCCCCTTCTTCCGCCTCCTCGGCTTCGGCTTCCGCAGGGGCTGCCACCGGCTCGGCAGCGGCAGCCGGCGCCGCACTCACCTCAACACCAAAGGGCCGGTCTATGTAGGCAGCGTACCCCATGGCAACAGTGCGGTAGACCAGGTGGGCCAGCTTGCTGTAGGGCAGAAAGGCGATGATGTAGAAAACACAGACCAGGTGGAAGAAATAGATAGTATAGGCAAAACCGGCAAGACCGCCCAGACGCGCAAACCAAGCAAGAAAGCCCGTGACCGCAGTCAACAGGATAACAACCAGCAGGGCACCATCCAGATAACTGGTGGTGCTCTCCGCAGTTTTGCCCTTCATCCTGTTGAGAATCATCAAAACGGTGCCCACCGCCACGGCTGCTCCGGAAACCAGTCCCAGCCACTTGATCGGGTTAAGAGCTGTGTACGGAGGAGCCAGAGCCTCTATGGGTATGATATACAGGCCGAGAAAGCCGATACTGGTGACGACGAAGAGCCCGACGAACCCGAACAAGACCAGGATGTGGGAAAGGTAGCGGTCCCGGTTGACGGTGCAGAGCTTGAACTTGGTGTGCAGCAAAATGGGGGGGATTACCGATATCAGGCTCTTTACGTAGTCACCCGGCACGAGCGGCTTGTCTTCGGCGTAGCCCTCTCTGATAGAGTTGGCGTGCATCCCCTGAAGCAGGTTCCAGACCCCGAATCCCAGAGACAGGATTGCCAGTGCAGCCATGGTGAGGAAGATGCTATCCACCAGGTAGTGAGGGAAGAAGTGGGAAAACTCTATCTCCTCACCCGCAGGTATATGGAAATTCCCTGTTGCAACCAGCAGAAGGGCCAAAAGCACAATAGGAATAGCCAGCATCACCGGCAGGTATTTGGCTTCTCCCACGATCCTTCCCATGAAGGAGGGAAAGGCGAAGTGCCTGAAGCTTATCGCACGAATAGCGCGTAAGACGTCGCCGGGACGGGCACCCCTGGGGCAGTAAGCCGAGCAGTCATTGCAGTAGTGACAGAGCCAGATGTCCACATCGTTGACCAGTCTGTCCTTCAGGCCCCACTGGGCGTAGATCATTTCCTTGCGAGGATAGGGTTTCTCATCCGGGGAAAGCGCGCAGACCACCGAGCACGTGGCGCATTGAAAGCACCTCTTCAGCGTATCGCCACCCATGTTTTGGATCTCGCGAACAAAATTGAGATCCGGCTCCACCAAGGTTGCTGCGGCGGTGCTCTCGACCGCAGCTTCGTCCTCTTGCGCAGTCCTGCTCTCTTCTTGCACCGCGGACTCTTCAGCCATCTCTGTCACCTCCTAGTGCTTCCACTGTGTGCACTCCCTTATATCTGCTATATCTGCATAGAATGTATGGATCGAAGGACTAGAAACCCTTGAACGGGTTGGGCCCTACCTCTTCAATGGTTTCCATGAAATTACCTATAATCTCCGGCAGCCTGTCATACTCGTCGATGGCAACCTCCTCCTGCTGCACCCGCTCTTTTTCCAGGGCCAGGCTCTTCAGGGCCTCACCGATCTTGTCCATGCGGATATCGGCCAATTCGCTTCCCTTGATCATGTGGCAATGGTAGTCGTCGCCGAACTTGCAGCCGATCATGAGAATACCGTCGATTCCTTTGGACAGGGAGTCCTTGATCCAGACCACATTCACCGAGCCCAGGCACCTGACCGGAATGATCCTCACATACGGCGAGTAGGTCAGCCGGTTTATTCCGCAAATGTCGAAGGACGGGTATGCGTCGTTTTCACAGGCCAAAATGACAACCCTTGGTTTTTCCTCGTCCTCCTCGGGGACTTCAATGGCCTTGATCATGGAGGAGACCGAGTCGATGCTGTAATCCGCAAAGTTGATGATCCGCTCCGGGCAGGCCCCCATACAGATGCCGCACCTTCGACACCGCGTCGGGTTGGGAAGGGGTGTTCCCTTCACATCATCATCCAGGGCCCCGAACGGGCACTCATCCGTGCAGCGCTTGCACTGGGTGCACCTCTGGAAGTAGAAATCAGGATAGGTCATATCCCCGGATCTCGGGTGAACGGCCACACCGCGGTTGGCAGATTCCAGGCACTGGATGGCCTTGAGCGCCGCTCCCGCCGCATCCTCGATGCACTCCGGAATGCTCATGCTCCTTCGCACGGCGCCCACGGTATAGATGCCTGTCCTCCGGGTCTCATAGGGAAAGCAGATGAAGTTGGAATCCGCATAGCCGTCGAAAAGATCCAGATCCAGAAAACCCCGGCCCTGGCGGTAGGCGAGATTCAGCACGGGCTCGTCCCTTGTGGTGGGAACCATCCCCGTGCCCAGCACCACCATGTCCACATTCACCTTGATGTTTTCTCCCAGGAGCGTATCGTTCACCAGCAGCTCCAGCATCCCATCGCCGTTGCCGGAGACGCTGATCACGTCTCCTTTGGTCATAAAAACTCCCTCATCCTGCTGCATGTGCTGATAGAAGTATTCGTTCACGCCCAGCGTGCGCATGTGCTGGTAGAAGATATAGGCCTTGGCCTCGGGGTTGTCTTCCCGGACATACTTGGCCTGCTTCAGAGCTACCATACTCGTAACCGTGGAGGCATAGGGGAAGTCCTCGTCGCTTCCCTGACCGGGCGATTGAATGAAGGCCACGCTCCGGGCGGATTTACCGTCCGAGGGCCGGGTGATCTTTCCCCTGGCAGCCATCTCTTCCAGGGCCACATTTGTGATCACATTGGGAAATCTGCCGTATCCCAGGTGCTCATATCCTGTGGGATCATCAGGCTTCCAGCCCGTGGCCAGAATCACCGCGCCGAAGATCTCGGCATCCGGATTCTTGACCAGAATGCTGGCCGGATTGTCCGGCGTCGCCTCCTCTGCGGTAAGCGCCCCGGCCTCGGGCGCTTCCTCGCCGGCTTTCTCCAATTCCTCCCGCTCTTCTACAGTCAACTGCCTGGGAACATCCCACATGCTCTTGGTATTGGGCTCCTTGAAGGTAAGCTCGTAACTCCCGGGCGCACCTGCTATCCTGGCCACCTCCGTGCTGGTGCGGATCTCGATCTTCTCGTGGGCCTCGGCTTCCCTGATGATCTTGCCTATGACAGGGTCCTGCACCTCCTCATAGGGTGGCGACCACGGGGTCTGTTTGCGCCATTTGGCCGCAAAGCCGCCCACCTGCGGCTCTTTTTCGACGAGCGTGACCTCGTAGCCGGCCTTGGCCACATCCAGTGCGGCACTCAGCCCGGAGATACCGCCCCCCATCACCAGGATCCTTCTGTTGATCTCCGCCTCGTAAGGCTCGGGAATCGCCACCCGCTGAGCCCTGGCGATACCCATGCGGAGGTAGTCTTCAGCCATCTCCTGTATGAGTTCGTAGGGATGCTCGAGGTCCGGAGGGGCCTCTTCACCTTCTTCCACCGGCTTGTGGGACCAGACCACGCCTTCGCGCAGATTGACGCGTTCGACGATGACACCGGGTCCGAAGTTGAATACATCGTAGAGCACGCGTCGTGAGCAGGCGGCGACGACGACCCGGGTCAGCCCCTCTTTCTTGATGTCGTCCTGGATCATCTGCTGGCCGAGCGACGAACACATGAACTTGTAGTCGCGCGAGATGGCCACGTCCTTGATGTTCGCGCCGGCCCACTTGGCGACGGATTCCACGTCGACCATTCCGGCGATGTTGCTGCCACAGTGACAAACGTAAATGCCGACCTTCTCGGCCATGTTCGTTCTCCGATCGTGTTGGGGATGGATGGTCTGGCTTCCCGCGACGGGCTAGGCCGTCGCCGCCGCCTCCAGCTTGGAGCGAATCACCGGCTCGGCCCGCACGATCTCCTTGCCGAATCCCAACTCCTTGGGCGAAAGCCCGAAAGCGATCCCCAGCATCTGGGTGAAAAATACGATGGGCATGTTGAAGCTGGTATGGAAGTGGTTGGCGGTGGGGCCCTGGTAGGCGTCGAGGTTCAACTGGCACATGGGGCACATGGTGAGGATCACGTCGGCGCCCCGATCCACGGCGGTGGCCAACAGCCGGCGGATCAGCTCGTACGCCTGCGGCTCGCTGATCTGCGTCATGTGGCCGCCGCAGCAGTGCGTCTTGACCGGGTAGTCGACCACCTCGGCCCCCAGCCAGGTGAACAGCTCGTCGAGCTTCACGGGGTGCTCGGTGTCGTCGAAATCGTCCCGCGGACGCACCACCTGGCACCCGTAGTAGGGCGCGACGCGCAATCCGGCGAGCGGCCGCTTCACCTTCTCGCGCACGGCCGCCTCGCCCACGTCGGTGTAGATCATGTCCAACAGGTGCCGCACGTTCACCCGGCCGCCCCGGTAGCTCAGGCCCCCGGCGCCGAGCGCCTGGTTGATCTTGGCGCCCATTTCCGCGTCTTCGGCCATCAGCTTGTCGGTCTTCTTCAGATTCAGGTAGCAGGCGGCGCAGGGGGCGAGCAACTGGTCGGTGCCGGAATCGACCAGGGCCAGGTTTCGGGCGACCACGGAGGCGGCGACCAGTTCGTCCTGCGAGAAGAACTCGGTGGC
>JBKHJD010000057.1:0-10110 GCA_046538315.1 Syntrophobacteria bacterium | reverse complement strand
GTTTTTCAGCAGCCTGCTAGTGAGAAGGGCCTTTTCCCGGGAAAACGCAGTGACACAGCGAAAAAAGGCTGTTTGTTAAAAAGTTAACAATCTGAAAATAAAAGACTTTTTACTTGACTTTACCCGGGCTTTATGAAATACAAAATGAAATACAAGAATGTATCCGGTCAAACTACACGCCTTGGAATGAAAGTTCTCCCGCGGGAGATGTAACAGCATCCACTCCAGATGAGATAGTGTCTAAAATGGAAGAGAAAGCGAGAAAGCGGACTCTCTCACCACAAAATATCTTACAAGACTCGGTTAGAATGCGATGAGATCCCTTGAACGGAAATGTAGACAAAAACAGTTGGCATACCACGCTCTAGAGGAAAGGAGGTGATAGAACAGGTGCTTTGTGGCAGACAGCTCCCGTGCGAGCTGCAGTGACGGTACCGTCCCCCTGTCATTGCGATATCTCGTCTCCTCGAGCAAAAGCGAGTTCCGGTCGTGATTCTCTACCTGAGTCGGCAACTGTACTCATGTACTTCCCTTTATTATGGATCTGGACGGTGGATCCGATGAGGCCGTGGAAGAAGCGCTCGGGCGCGGCGAGCCTGACCGGCTCGTGGGCCTGATGGCCCGGCGCCGTGAGCGCTTGCGGAACAGTACCCCATACTTCCACCGGCCGCACATTCATCCTGAGAGGCGTTTGTAGCAATCCTGGTTTTTATCAAGAGTATTCCAGGCGATGTAAGAGAATGCTGCCGGGGTGGAGAAAGGAGCTCCGAGGTGACGGTTGTGGGGGTGGTACCGGAGGGGAAGTTGATCCGAGACTTTTAAGGAGGAGTTGCTATGGGTTTTGGAAAGTATGCGAAAGGGTATAACCAACCGGTTGAGAAGCTACCCGGGCGAGCATGGGCTACCATTCTCGCCGGAACAACCATCAACCTCTGTCTGGGTTGTCTGTACGCCTGGTCTGTCTGGCTCAAGTACATGACAGACGAGGCCTACATGGTGGCGCACGGCTGGGGCGGCGCATTCACCGCGGAGCAGGCCTCGAATCCCAAATCGTTGTGCATCCTCATCTTCGCCCTGCTCATGATCCCTGGCGGCAAGATTCAGGACAAATACGGCCCCACGGCCGCTGCCACCATCGGCGCCATCGCCATGGGTATTGGAATGATCATCGCAGGTGCAGGGCACAGCTACGCCGGCATTCTCTGGGGCTTCGGAGTAGGCGGCGGCATCGCCATGGGGATCGCCTATGCCGCTCCGGTTCCGGCGACAGGCAAGTGGGTCGGCCCGCACCAGAGGGGTATGTTGATAGGCATTACGGTCTCCGGCTACGGGGGCGCGGCCTTCTACGTGGCGCCGCTCATCCGCTGGCTGATCACAAGCTACTCCCTGTCCGCTTCATTCTATGTGCTGGGTGTCGCCTACCTGTTTATCATTTTCCTGGCTGGTCTCGTGCTGAAATGGCCCGAGCCGGGCTACGAGGCCCCCAAACCGCCGGAGAGCTGGGTCAAGGCCAAGGCGAGGGCGGCATCGCAGAGTCTGGAGGACTGGAGGGCTGGAGAGATGGCCAGAACCTGGCAGTTTTACGCGCTCATTCTCCTGTTCTGCCTCAACACCCAGGCGGGTCTGCTCATCATCGGCCACGCCGCCAAGTTCGTCAAGCCCATGCTGGCCTCGGGCTTCATCCTGGTGTCCGCAGGTGGCTTCTTCAACGCAGCCGGCCGTATCGGTACCGGCAAGTACTCGGACATCATCGGCAGGGACAGGGCATACATCATCAATGCCGCAGCCGCAGCCGTCTGCATGTTCGCCTTGCCCTCAGTTATCGCGGCCAAATCGCTCTTCCTGGCGTTCCTGCTTTGTATCATAGCCTACTGGGTGTACGGCGGTGGTCTCTCCCTGCTGCCTTCCTACACGCTTGACTTCTACGGCCCCAAGAACCTGGGCTTCAACTACGGCCTCGTGTTCATCGGCTGGGGTCTGGGAGCGTTCATGCCCAAACTGGGTGGATACATCAGGGACACGACCGGCACGTATGACTGGGCCTTCTACATTGCCGGCGTTTTGCTCATCGTCGCCATTCTCATTGCTCTCGTGGCGAAGAGGCCGGAGAAGGCGCGGGCATAGCATCTATAGCATCTGGCTGACATAACCGTGTACCTGAAAGGGCGGGGAGGGATTGACCCCTCTCCGCTCTTTTTTCTTTTTGCAAGGTGTCGCGCAAGGGGCAAGGCCCAGGGCATAACGAACCAATTGCTCTGCGTAGTTGACCTTGGCTGCTAGGAATGAAAGCCTAGCGTGATGACTTCATGACCAATGACTACCACGGTTCTACCGGTGGCGGCTGATGTGCCAGGAATCAATGGTAGGCTGCAAATCTGGCCATCCCGTCCACCACAGGGGCCATTGTCTCTCTCAGGAGAGGGATTCCGGCGACACGGTCCAGAAGCACCAGGCCCAGGATAATGAAAGGCCCGACCCGGGAGAATATCCTCCAGATACGTTCACGGGGTAGAACCAGGTAGATCAGCCTGGATCCTGCAAGGGGAGGGATGGGCAGGATATGGTATGCGGTGGTGAGCACGCTCAGGTTGAGCAGGACTTCGACGACCCGGTCGGTCCAGAGGAAGTGCTTGATATAGGCTGCAGAGAGTGCCAGGATCAGGCTGGCGAAGGGGGCGATGAGAGATATGATAAGCCAGCCCAGTTTCTGGTTGGTAAATCTGATTTCCTGATCGCTTATTTGTTTGCCCCAGCCGAAGCCTGCCAGAAAGAAGACAATGGTCCCTACAATGTCCAGGTTGGTAAACGGGTTGAAGTCATAGTCGACCTCTTCTTTGGGGGGCGGGTTGGCGAAGCTCAGGGCGAAGAAGCGGGTAAAACCGGCGCCGAAAGTCACAATCGCCAGGATGGCCACGGAGCGATAGAGAATTTCTTCCGCAGTAAAGCTCCTCAGGGGCAATATGGCTCCTCCGTTTTTCGGCCTGAAAAAGCGGCAGCCCGGGATCGATCCAGGGTTGCCTCAACAAACCGGACCACGCTCGTTACTGTGCCGCACGTAAAGAATTTTTCAAGAAGCGAAACAAATCGAGACTTTCGACATTTCCGCATGTACAGAAATTCGGAGACTTCAGGAGAACCGGAGCATACGGTGTTTTGAATGGACTATAGTGAAAGAAAGCCCTTGTGTCAAGGCGTGGAGGCTCCGATGCCGGCCGCAGACTCTCTTCGGTGCTGCCGACCACCGGGGCGTGTTGTTCGGCTTTTCTGGCCAGGCCGGGCTCACGAGATAATCTCAACGAGCTCTTTGAAGGTGCCGCGCAGCCAGGACTCCATTCTGGCATGAAGGAACCCCCGGCCTATGAGGGGGATGACAATGAGAGCCAGCAGGTAATAGTCGGAGACCAGGAAAAAATTAAGAATCACCACAAGGCTGACGATGATCAGGGCCATAACAATGTTGGTAATCGTTGCACTCAGCTCCAGTACCTTCCTCTCCAGGTACTGATTCAATTCGGCCCTGTCCAGTAGTATTTTGCTTCCCTTCAACCTGTATTCCATGCAGGGATTTCCTCTTAGACGTTGGGGATGTAAGCGGATTTTCTGAAAAACGGTCGTTCCGGGTCGCTCTTTGATTGTATGTCCAGGTTCAAAAGGACCCGGCTGTGCCGCTTGACTGTGCACTGAATACTATTTGCAAATCGCAATCCATCCTTAACCAGGTTACAATATAGAAAATCAACAGACGCTGTCAATCCCTGAGCCCTGTGGCTGAGGGGAGGGAGCCGGCGATGCGGAAGCGCCGTGTTTTGCTCATTGCTTCTCAGAGCGAGGAAGCTGAGAAATTAAAAAGGGTTCTTGAAGAGTACGGTTACCAGACAGGTACGGCCGCGACCAGCGGCGAGGCTGTCAAACTAGCCGGAAAATGGCTCCCTGACGTTGCAATCCTGGAAATCCAGAGCCCGGTCCGGGACGGCCTGCCTGTCCTCCAGAGCCTGAAAGATCGGGGCACAACCAGTAATATACCGATTATTCTCCTTTTGGAGAACTTTGATGAAGACGATCTAGCCCGGAGCCTGAAGGCGGGCGCGGCGGATTATCTGATCAAGCCCGTGCAGACCGAAGAGGTATTGAGGCGCGTGGGGCTGCATGCCCGGATTCGCCAGCACGAGCTGCTGCGCCGGGATATGCTCTCCAGGTTTCGCGAGTTGTTCCATGATCGAGAGCAGGTACTGTTTCTGAGCGCTCGGGACGGGCGCCTTCTGGACGCGGACGAGGCCCTGGTCAGGCGGCTGGGCTATGATAGCAAAGAAGAACTACTCGGGCTCAATATCCAGGAGGACCTTTGCTGGGACCCCAATGAACGCAAACGCTTCCAGAAAATGATTGAAAGACAGGGCCTTGTCAAGAATTTCACAATGAACTTAAGACGCAAAGACGGCCAGAAGATCACCATGCTCGTCAATGCGCAGATGGTTCGCAATGACCAGGGCGATATCATCTGTTATGCGGGATCCAGCATAGAGATGTCCGGAGAAGTGAAATCGGTTGACGTCCCCGCCGGGCATTCTGAGGAGCAAGGATTCATTGCCAGGTTCCTGAACCGTTTGCGCCGCAGGGTCTGGTTCCTGAGGCAAAAGAACGAACTCATTGCCCAGCGGTATGCAAAGGTGGAGCGGTTGGGGCTGGGCAGCTTTGGCGAGATCTGGAAGGTGCGAGACATTGAAAGACAAGGTAGGGCTCCGCATTATGTAGCCAAGATTGCCAAAAGCAGAAACCTCGGCGCGCAGTTCCGCAAGGAGGCAGCCATTTGCCGGCAGTTGCAGGACCATCCTAACGCGGTCAAAATCATCGACGTTGTGGAGGACCGGGATCGATTGGTGCTGGTGCAGGAATATGTGGAAGGGCCCACCCTCAAGGAATGCATGGATCGAACCCTGGAAGAGGTGCAAAAGGAAAAAATTCTCAGTCAGTTGGTGGACATTGTCGCCCACGCCCACCGGCACCGCATTGCGCATCGAGATATCAAACCGGAGAACATTATCGTTCGGCATGACGGCACGGTCAAACTCCTGGACTATGGTGTGGCCAAGGAACTGAAGGATCAGGACTTCAGCAGTACCCTGGTGGGGTCGAGGCGGTATATGGCACCGGAACAGATCATGGGCAAGAGCCAGATTGCCAGTGATGTCTGGGCCCTGGGGGTGATCATGTATGAGCTCTACACCGAGTACCCGCCTTTCTTTGACGACAACGAGAAGGCCTTGATGGATCTAATCCTGACGAGAGAACCGGATCCGCCCCGGGAAATCGAGTCCGATATATCTGTAGAGATGGAAGAGATCATCCTGAAGTGTCTCAGGAAAGATCCCGGGGAGCGCTTCGCCGATGCCGCCGCCCTCAAGAAGGCCCTTCTTGAGCGGTTCCCAGATTTCGGCAGCAGGTAGGAAACAGGAACCCGAAGAGCGCACCACGGCGCATTGCAGAGGAGAAAAGCCAATGAAGAAACTACTGGTCGCCGCAGTGACATCTACGCTGCTTGCCACCTCGGCGGCCTGGGGCCAGGACGCCATGGACTACTACACCAGAGGTGTCAATAGTTCTCTGGCCAAGCACAAGATCAAGTACTTCACCAGGGCCCTCCAGCTCGACCCTTACCTTGCCGATGCCTATGCAAAGCGGGCAACGCTCTATTACTTCCAGGATCACTTCGAGGAGTCCATCCAGGACTACCTGCGGGTCATCCAACTCGACCCTGTGAGGGTGAAGGCCTATCAGATGCTCAGTTTGGTCCAGTTGAAGTCAGGGAACCTGCATGAGGCCATTGCCAGCGCGAGCCGGGCCATCGAACTGGATCCCAAGGGAGCGACTGCCTACAGCCAGCGTGCCGAGGCACATCGTCTCAGAGGAATGCTTGACGAGGGTATCCGTGATGCCACTACCGCCATCCGCCTGCGAGGAGATCAGCGAACCACTGCCGATGCCTATGCCACTCGCGCCAAAATATATGAGCAGCTGGGCCGATCGGATCTCTCCCGGGATGATTTCCTGAAGTCGTTCGAGCTGGATCCCAGGTACGCGGTTTTGCGGTACTTCACGCAGACGGCGAGCCTGGAAAATACCAGGCGAATCGGGCTTTTCGGCATTATCGGCATCCTTTTCGTGATGATATTCAAAATGGCCTTGCCGAAGCCCCGAAAGTAAACCCGGGGTAAGTGGTTATCCCCCGTCGGGAAATGCTGGGGTAGTGTCCAAGCGCTCCCGGCTTGCGAGTTTCGCCTGCCTGTGGAGCCCTGCCGCTTGTCACCAGGGATACTTGTATTCAGAAGGAGTGAGACTTCGTCGTTTAACCTTGAGTTTCCCTCGGGTAAACCGGAAGACGTGGGCCCGTTCGTCCGGAGCTCTCTTGAGCTTCTGGACAAGCCGGTCATCCCGGAAAGATTGAAGGAACTGTTCCCGGCCTGATGGGTCCTCGAGGCCGCGTATCCGTTCCACCGCCCCGGCAAAAGGCTGGCAGCAGCTGAAGCGCTCCAGAAAGAAGCGCTCGAGGGCATGGTTCCATATGGCGTGTCTGTTTTCGGCGGTGGCCTCTTTTGGATTTCCGGCCGGTGGCCGAAGTTCTCTTCTGATGGTGCTGAAATCAATGTAGCAGGGGCTGTAGCCAAACAGAAAGAGACTGGAGACAAGATCCTCGCGGTGCCACATTCCTTGCAGGCTGGCGACTGCTTCGGCCCGCTCTGCGGAGAGAACAAGGGGCCCATGGATACAGAGGTAGTCCCTGAAGTGCTCTTCTCTGGCGCTGGCCTGGAGGCTGCCCTCGAGTACGAGTTCCTCCGGGAACAGGATGCATGGCAGAGGACGAACAGGATAAACCGAGCAGAGATCGTTTCGTAAAAAGGGACAGGGCTTCCGCAGCCTCAAGGAAACCGTTCTGATCCATTCCTTTGCGCCGTTTGTGAACACTCCCAGGCAAAAGTTGTTCTCGTAGTTTGTCGACACCGACTCGCCCAGGTGCGCGGCGGTAGCCAGGAGGTCGACGATGCTGACCGGAACGTGCATATCGCGACTTTTGCACCCCGGTCTCGTGCAGGCGGGGTTGCAGCGAAACTCGGATTTATAGTCTGCAAGGCGCTTCCGGGTGCGAAGATATAATCTCATCCATTCATCATTCCGATTCATGCCCGGAGAGCGCACCGCATGAAAATCTCTTGGGCCTTTCATCGATCTTACCCCCGTCCACGACCCCAATGCGCATCATACTGGAAAACCATGGTTGTGTCGCCAGGCAGCAGGCATCGGACACAAAGCGTGAGGCCGGCGGTGGAAAGGAGACGACGCAGGCTCGTATCCGATTTATCTCTAGGAAAATACTGCTATACTGTTGTGGAGGGCTTTGCGGTTATCCATGAAAGCGGTTTTTTCATGGTTTCGCTGCCCCTTCCCGATCAAAAAAGCAAAGGAGAAGACCCCGTGAAAAGAGCAATCGCCGGAGTGCTGGCGTTTCTGTCTTTGACGGTTTCGATGGCCTGGGGAGAGGACGCTATGGATTTCTACAATCTGGGCCTGAGCAGCTCTCTGGCCTGCAAAAGGATCGAATACTTCAGCAAGGCCATCCAGCTCGATCCTCACCTGGTTGAAGCCTATGAGAAACGCGCTGTACACTACTACTTCCAGAACCATCTCGACCAGGCCATACAGGATTACACCACGGTCATAGAGCTCCGACCTCACCGATTGGAGCCTTACCTGATGCGCGGTACGGCCTATCTGCGCAAGGGACACCCCCAGGGCCTCTTTGCGGAAATCAACCGCCTGGCACCCTCTCCGGGCGGAATGGATGCAGCTGAATCCCGCCTGTTACTGGAGAAGGCGATCGCCGACCTGAGCCGAGCCATTGAACTCAATGGGCGGCTGGCAAGGGCCTACAGCTACAGAGCACAGGCACACCGGTTGATGGGAATGACCGAGGAGGCAATGCGTGACGCAACCACCGCTATAGGGTTGGAGGGACATCCCCAAAGCATTGCCCGAGCCTATCGCACCCGGGCGGAGATCCACCGCGAGCTGGGTCGAAGTGAGCTTTACAAGGCCGACTTCCTCGCATCCGTCCAGCTGGATCCCTATACCCAGGACTATCCTCCGTTGCATGTGCCTCTGATGCCGGGCTATCCGGCCGGTAGCGCCAGCCCGCAAATGGTGAGGCAACTGGGACTAGTCGCCGTCATCGTACTCGCCTTCGTCGTGATTTTCCGGCTGGGTCTGCCAGCCCCCCACAAAGGGGACCGCGATTGACGGGATTTCCCAACTTCACACCTTACCTCGCCCCGGCCTTGAGCCGTCATTCATATGAGTGCGAATAGATATCGCAGACCATGATCACCACGTCGGTATCGTTGCCGTGGAGATCTTTGACCAGGCCCTCGATAATGGCCTTGCTGGAAAAGCCCGCTTTCCTGAAGAGCCCGATTGCCACCGGGTAGAGGAGCGGCAGTTCGGCCATCAGCTTTTCCAGGCCAAACTCCGCGGCCAATTCGACGATCTCGTTGATCAGCAGGGTTCCCAGGCCTCTGCCGTGATAATCGGGGGCGACGACCACTCGGACGGTGCCTATGTGGCGCTTCCATCCGTGCGGAATACGGTGCAGGGTTACATCGCCCACAATCCGCCCACCGGTCAGGGCCAGCAGGGGGAAAACCCTGTTGTAGTCAATGTTTTCGGTCCACTTTTTGATGACACCGGCGTCTGTGACATCATGGCGAAGGAAGAGGCGTTGCTCTTCGGGAAGTGATTGGAAAAAGGCAAGGAGCAGTTCCAGGTCATCAGCCACCATAGGCCGCAAGGTCACCGTCGTACCGTCTTTGAGTTTGGACTTTTTCTGGTAGGTATACTGCATAGCCTCCCCCCGAGTTAAGGCCTGAGATTTTTTCTGTGACGGGCTATACGCCGGCTGCCAACCGCTCGGCCAGGTACTCCGGCAACCGGGCCTGTCGGATTTTGGCCTGGGCCGTGGCCAGATCATAGGGTACTTGCTTGAACTGGACGGTTTCAACTGCTTCGTCGAAGACGAGGTATGATGCCTGCCAGTGGTTCTGTCGGGGCTGGCCCACACTTCCCGGATTGATAAGGTACATGTGCTCGGGATCCAGCGGGAACCGGTCCCCGATGATTTCAGCTTTGGACGCCTTTCCTCGAACGTCCCGCTGCCACAGGGTGGGCTGATGGGTGTGTCCGAAAAAGGCAATCCGCACCTCGGGAGTCTTCTTGCGCATGTAATTGAAGACCTTTTTGGCCTGAAAGAGGTAGTAGACGTACGCATCCGGATTGCCGGGAGCCCCATGGAAGAGGAGGTAGCGATCCCAGAGCACCCTGGTGTCAGGCAGGCCGGCCAGAAATTGTTTGTGCTCGGGCTTCAGTGAATTGGCTGACCACATCACCGCCTGGTAGGCCAGGATATTGAACCCTTCGGCAAACTTCGGCTCGACGACGGCCCGGTCGTGATTGCCCAGAATGCTGATGATACGGCGCTGCCGCAGCAAGTCCACGCACTCCGCCGGATTGGCGTTGTAGCCCACCAGGTCACCAAGATGGATAATTGCCGGGACATCCTCCCCGGCGATATCGTCCAGTACCGCCTGAAAGGCCTCTATATTGGAATGTACATCAGAGATAACTGCGATTCTCATGGTGCCTGTCAGCACTTCCACCGGTTACGGCACCCGGATGGTGTGCTGGGCTCTCAGGGGGAAGAACTCTGATGCCGTCCATCCGCGCAGTCGCTCATGCCGGCTGGGGAGCAAGGTAGGCCCGGGCGCTACCGAGCACGATACGGGGGATGTCGTTCGCTTCGTTTACCCCGAATACCGAAATATTTTGACTCTGCCTCGCCGCCTTGATAAAGCGCTGGGCCCCCCTTTTCTTGCCGATGTGGACTGCGGTTATCCGGTTTTCCAGCTGTGCAAACCGGCCGATGGTCTGATCCAGGTTGGTGATCTGCATATCGGTAATCAGGAAAATATCCGCTTCGCTTTCCCGGGCAATAGAGGTGATTTCGTCAAGGTTCAAGGCCGTGCCCCCTCCGAAGTACCGGCACAGCACCCTGTAGATGAGCGGACG
>JBKHJD010000056.1:0-10248 GCA_046538315.1 Syntrophobacteria bacterium | reverse complement strand
GAGCTGAATCCAACGGAGTAGGAACCGGTACCGATCAGCAAAACGCCCCGGCATATTTGCCGGGGTGTTTTTTTTTGATAAACAGAGGAAAAGCCTGGGAGCATCCACTCTGGTCTAGCTGCTCAGAGGCACGAATTGAGGCGGAGCACGGTGTCCTGACGCCAGCGTTCGTCGTCTTTCTGGGGGTGGTCCACATTGAAGTGCAGCCCACGGCTTTCCCGGCGTCTGCGAGCGCACGTCACGATCATCTGCGCTACCGTGGCCAGGTTCTTCAGTTCAATGAGGTCGGTGTTGGGACTGATGTTGGGGTAGTGCTCGTTGATCTCTCCCTGGATCTGAGCCAGATGGTTCTGGGCCAGCCTCAAGCGGTTGTCCGAGCGGACGATGCCGACATAGTTCCACATCAGACGGCGGATGATGTCCCAGTTGTAGGCAATGAGGACCATTTCACTGTAGTTGGCATTCTGGGGCATTTCCAGGTTCGGCACTTCCGGAAAGGATGACTCTGCCGAACCCGATTCGTGGTTGATGTATTGCGCGGCGTTATGGGCAAAGACCAGGGCCTCCAGGAGGGAGTTGCTCGCCAGGCGATTGGCGCCGTGAAGGCCGGTACAGGCTGATTCGCCCAGGGCATAGAGGTGCTGGATGCTGGAGCGGCCATATGGATCGGTGCGGATGCCGCCGCACATATAGTGCGCGGCCGGGACCACGGGTATAGGTTCTCGAGTGATATCGATGCGCAGGGAGAGACATTTCTCATAGATATTGGGAAATCGATTCCGCAGAAAATCGGCGTTCCGGTGGCTGATGTCCAGATAGACGCAGTCGTCGCCGCTTTGCTTCATTTCGGTGTCGATGGCACGGGCTACCGCATCCCGGCAGGCAAGTTCCTCCTGGGGATGGTATTTGCTCATAAAGGCATGGCCGCGCTTGTCGATAAGGCGTCCACCCTCGCCCCGCACCGCCTCGGAGATGAGGAAATTCTTGGCGTGGGGATGATACAGGCACGTGGGGTGGAACTGGACAAACTCCATGTTGGCTATTTCTGCCCCGGCCCGGTAGGCCATGGCGACTCCGTCTCCGGTGGCCACATCCGGGTTGCTGGTATAGACATAGACCTTGCCCGCACCGCCGGTGCAGAGCAGAGTCTCTCTGGCCAAAAAGGTCAGGATACGATTGCCCTCGATATCCAGTACGTAGGCTCCCCAGCAGCGTTCCTCACGCCGGGTGGTCAACAGTCCACGTTTGAAGTGGTGACACTCTACGATCAGATCGATGGCTATGTGATTTTCAAAGAGCTGGATGTTGGGGTGCTCCTCAGCCAGGGAGACCAGAACCCGTTCCACTTCCCTTCCGGTCATATCCTGGGCGTGGACGATTCGCGCCCGGGAGTGGCCGCCCTCTACGCCGAGATCATAGGACAGGGAATCCTGTGCTTTGGGGTTGAACCGAACACCTATCTGGGCCAGTTCTTTGACGCGATCTGGCCCGTTTCTCACCACCATCTCCACGACATCTGGATGACAGAGGCCGTCTCCTGCAATGAGAGTGTCCTGGATGTGCAGATCGAATGAATCCTCTGGACTCAGCACCGAGGCGATGCCGCCCTGGGCATAGTTGGTACTGGTCTCGATTTTTTCCTTTTTGGTCACAACTGCCACCCTGAACCGATCCGCTACATTCAGGGCGAACGTGAGACCAGCGATGCCGCTGCCGATTGCGAGAATATCGAACGTCATAATCATCGATTGCTGTACCTTCACTACGAGGAGAAGTTTGTTTCGTCCCGTCCCGATAAAGGCAGGAAGGTTGACATGTACCGTTTTCATTATATAGTAGTCCTCGGGTAAAAGGAAACGAGGAGTGGCTGGATGAGCACATAATTGACAAGGAAAGGATGGGTGCTGACCGTGGCGGAGAGCATGGAAGAAGAGCAAGCCGAAAACACAGAATTGCCTGAAACCACGATGGATAAAGAAGCAGTGGACCTCAATCAGCTTTTCCCAGAGGCCGGGCTGGATCTCAACGCGATGTTTCCGGACGGGGAGACAAAGAAGTTACTCCGGCAGGTCAAGAAGAATCGGCGCAGTAACGAGCGCTTCCTTGAAGGGTTCAAAAAAGAGAAAATCTGGGCTGAAGATGAATAGGGATGTTACCGCCCACGGACCTCCGAAAGCCGACAGCGCCGTCAAGGTTGTGATATTCGACTGCGACGGGGTGCTTCTCGATTCTCGAGCCGCCAACGCAGCCTTCTACAATGAGATTCTGTCCTTCTGCAACAAGGGGCCCCTCACCGAGGAGCAGCTCGCCTATGTGCATTCGCACACGGTGCACGAATCACTGGCCTTTCTGTTTCCCGAGGAGCGCCTGCTGCAGGAGGCCGAGCGCTTCTGGCAACAGATGGACTATGAACCCATTGTGGAGTTGCTCACCCTGGAACCCGGCTTGATCCCGTGCCTGGAGACGCTCTGCCGCCGTTACAAAACCGCGATTGCCACGAGCCGGACTCGAACAATGGAACAGGTTCTGCGCAGATTTGGACTGGATCGTTACTTCGACCTGGTTGTTACCTCCATGGATGTTCGCCACCCCAAACCCCATCCGGAATCGCTTGAAAAGATTCTCTGCTTTTTCAACAGCACTCCGGAGCAGGCTTGCTACATCGGCGACTCTGGGGTGGACCAGGAGACGGCCCGGCGGGCTGGAATCCCGTTCATCGCCTACCGCAACGGCGAGCTCCAGGCAGAGCACCATTTGGCCGATTTTTTTGACCTCATACCCCTGCTGGAGCGAATGGCAAGCGGGGAAAATGCTCCAGCAGGGCGACGTGGAAACTCTTCATGAACCGAACTCGAACTACCTTTCGTGCCGCCGACATCGACTGGGCCCGGAAGCTCCTGGGTCTTGACGAACGGGGTAGCATCAACGAGATCAAAAGAGCATATCGCCGCATGTGCAAGCAATGGCATCCTGACAGCCAGGGCAGCGAAATCTCCGGTTCCGGAAAGATGCAGGAGATAAACGCCGCCTACCGGCTCCTTCTCGACTATTGCGAGCACTACCGGTGTTCATTTGTGCCGGAGCAGGCGCACTCCTTTGATCCCGAGGAGTGGTGGTATCGCCGCTTCGGGGAAAACATCTGGTCTCCGGCGAGCAACGAGGAGAAAGGGGAGTAGCCGGAAGGCACGCTGATCAACTTACCCGAGGGCCGGTTGGTATATATCGGCGGCTCGCAGCATTTGCTGGGTGTCGGTTCGGCGAACACCCTCTACGAGCGCCTGGATCATCTGGAGCCCAGGCGGGTTTTGCTGAGCCAGTACCAGGACACAGTTTCGCAAGCCCACAAGGAAAAAACGGATAACCCTTTGTGCTCTCGGTGTTCTTTGTGTTAATATAAAAAATTCGGGGTACAGAGAATCCTTGGTCGTGCTAGACGGGGAGTTAGCGGTGCCCTGTAGCCCGAAATCCGCTCAAGCGGGGTTGAATCCCCTTCGGAGGGTGGCAGTTCATCGAGGGTTCCTCTGCGCTTGGAGGTGATCGGACCCTGCGCAACAAACGGATACGAACCCCGTCAGGTCCGGGAGGAAGCAGCGGTAAGTATCGCAGTTTGTGTCGCAGCGACATCTGATCAGGACCCTAACGCAGCCGGTCCTCGGAAGAGTTGAGCCCGACGGAGGGTGCACGGCCAAGGACCTTAATAGTATCAAAACAGCAAGCAGGTGGGACCGGGCAGCAACGCAGTGAAGTCCACGTAGCGAAGGCAGGCAAAATCCGGCATCATTCACCTCGTGACCAGATAAGTTGTTGTTTGTTCCACGGCGGCGCTAGAATTCCTCCCAGAACGACTGCTCCTCGGCCTCAGAGAGATCCTGCCAATCTCTTCCTTTTTCACCAAAACTCGCTTCCATCCGGCTTACCTGCTCACAGAAGCTTTCCAGCGTCCTGGTCAATGCTTCCTCGGCATTCAGGTCGGCAGTGAGAGTGAGGGCCACGAGGAGGAGAAGAACCTTTCCCAGAGTGGCAGACAGCATCTGACCGTCGTGGGTGAAGTCCTGCTCAAGGAGGGATGAAAAGCTCTGGTCCAAGTGGTTGCGTATGATGTCCTGGCGGAGAGTTCGGCCCAGTCGATGGCGCAGTCGTGACAGAATGCGGCAGGAGCGCATAAGGGCGGGCAGGGCAGGCGGAACCTCACCGAGGATTGTTCCAAGGGGGGTGCTCCCCGGCCGTTCCTGGCTTTTTACTTCCTCCCAGGTCTGTCTTACCTGCCAGGCAGAGTCCACCTTGCGATCGCCGAAGACGTGCGGATGCCGGCGTATCATCTTCACGGCGGTTCTCCGCAGCACCTGATCCATGTGGAAGTGGCCCTGTTCCTGGTAGAGATGGGCAAGGAAAATCGCCATAAAGACCAGATCGCCCAGTTCCTCTTTCACGTGATCCGGGGGATGGTGTTCCACAGCATCGACGACCTCATAGGCCTCTTCGAGAAGGTAATTCTTGACGGTTGCAGGCGTTTGCTGGCGATCCCACGGGCAGCCGTCTTCAGCCCGCAACCGGGCCACGAGCTGCATCAACTCCTCGAATTCTTTTCCTGTCTCTGCCATAATATATGCTCCGGATCATTTGCGTTTGGTGATTTCCATGGTGCGGCTGAGGTGTCTTCCATTCAGATGGTGGGAAACAGCCGCCTGTCTTTGTTGATACCGGCTTTGCAGCTCTTTCGGGGTGAACTGCACCAGATAGAAACCGGCCCTCTGAACATGGGGTGCTATCAGGGAACCTGTCAGAAAGCTGGACCTGCTGGGAAGAAACAACGTCAGCACCGTAACCGCTACCACCGCTAACACCATGCCCTTGAGAAGGCCGAAGGCGCCTCCAAGGATTCGATCCGGCCAAACCGTGAACACGGCCCGGCTGAGGTGAACAGCGAGAAGGCCGAGCAGGACAACGACCGTCCAGGTGGCGGCAAAAATGGCGACATAGCTGACAATGTCGGGATACGGCACCCGGGGCAGGTGACGGCCAAGCAGCTCCAGAGGCCACAGGTAGAGATTGCCGGCCACCACAAACCCGGCGAGAATGCCGAGCAGGGATGAGACCTGCCGGATCATACCCCGCATAAAACCGCGAACCAGTGCCAGCGCAAGGAATGCCAGTAGAAAGAAGTCGAGGATATTCATGAGCCCAACAGCTCACCTTCGGGAGGTCTCAGTTGTGGCTTTGTCTGAACTGCAAGGCTACACACTTTTTGCCCAAGAGCAAACAAGAGGCACCTGTTGGTCACATGTCAGCCTGTCTCGGGCCGATAAAAACGGCGAACACCCTTTTGGCGATGGAGCTATCAGATTCGCTGACGGCCGTCAAGGGTAAATAGCTATGGTTACTAAAAAACCTTGAAGCACCTTTTTGAAGGTTCTCCTTTGCACTTGAAGCCTCCAATTGTTTGTGCTAGAAATCCAGCCTGTCCATGAAGACAGCAGTTTCCGCTGGTGCCAGCGCCGATGCAGCCAGCGGCACCACGGCGGTGGCAATGAAAGATACGGAGCAGCAGGCATGACGGTAATCACCAGAACCGCGGAAGTGAGCACCCGGATCGGCACCGATATCGTGGATATAACGGATCTGGTAGCAGGGCACCTTGCTGGGAGTGGAATTCAGCAGGGCGCTGTGCTGCTTTTCGTGCCCGGATCGACCGGTGCACTTACTACCATAGAGTACGAAAGCGGAGTGATCCAGGATCTTGCCGACGCCGTTGAGCGGGTGGCTCCCCGGGACATACCCTACGCCCATGATCGGCGCTGGGGTGACGGCAACGGCTATTCCCATGTGCGCGCCGCCCTCCTGGGACCTTCGCTCTACATTCCGGTGGTAGACGGAAGGCTCTGTCTGGGAACCTGGCAGCAGGTGGTACTCATCAACTTTGACAACCGGGCACGCCAGCGGCGTCTGGTTATCCAGTTCATGGGAGAGGGTGAATAGGGAGTTGTCCATTTCAGTGCACGCCAATGGTGAAGGCCCCGACGAGGTTGTACTTCGTTTTGATGATAACGCCTCGCTTCTCAACCTTTGCGGCGAGCGCAATGTCAATCTTCAGATCATCGAAAAAGCCCTGAGGGTCAAGCTCAACCTGCGGGGTGACAAGATAAGTATGGCGGGTGAGCAGCCCGATGTTTCTCTTGCACGGAGGGTGCTGGAGGAACTCTTCGATCTGGTCAAAGAAGGCTATCCTGTGTACCCCAGTGATGTTTCCCATGCAATCCAGGTGCTCAGCGGCAACTTCCGGGTCCACCTTCGTGACATTTTCATGGACAGCGTCTACGTCACTGCCAAGAAACACGTGATAACCCCCAAGACACTGGGACAGAAAGAATACATCGACGCCATCCGCAGCCACGATATTGTTTTCGGGATAGGCCCGGCAGGGACGGGAAAGACGTATCTGGCTATGGCCATGGCGGTGGCTGCACTCAGCAGCGGGCAGGTAAACCGGGTGATGCTGGTACGGCCGGCCGTTGAAGCGGGCGAGAAACTGGGGTTTCTTCCGGGAGATCTGGCTGAAAAGGTAAACCCTTACCTGCGGCCACTCTACGATGCCCTTCATGACATGGTCGATTTTCAAAAGACCTCCAGGTGGCTGGAGCGGGGTGTCATTGAGGTTGCTCCTCTTGCCTTTATGAGAGGTCGCACCCTCAACGATTCGTTTGTCATTCTTGATGAAGCCCAAAATACGACATCCGAGCAGATGAAAATGTTTCTTACCCGCCTGGGGATCAGTTCCAAGGCGGTGATTACGGGTGATATTACCCAGATCGATCTGCCGGATGGAGTATCCTCGGGGCTCGTTCTGGCCAGGGAAATCTTGAAGGGGATCAAGGGGTTGGAATTTGTGTGCCTTACTGATAGAGATGTCGTTCGCCATCGCCTGGTTCAGGATATCATCAAGGCATACGAGCGGGCTGAGGTAAACGACGGCGAGTAGTACTTGCATTCGCACATACTGTGAGGTATTGCACCTGCTGAGATGATCGCATTTGCTTGCTCGGTACCCCTGAGTGAATCCATTCGCAAGCGAAAGTCTCAATCGGACAACTGGTGGCCCGGTACAGGGTCTTCACAGGAACCACACGGTGTCCATAGACACCATCGATGTGGCCGGGGCAGGCCATGGAAGTTCTGAAGAAGAACCAGCAGCAAAGCATTTCGAGCAAGAGACGGTCGGCGTCATGGGAGCCGGCCCGCCAGATCCTGTCTCCTTTCTGGCAGCGCCTGCTCATCCTCGTCGGGTTCAGCCTGGTACTCGGTGTACTCGTTACTCCCCACTACATTGTTCGCCCGGTGCGCTATCAGGTGGGCGATGTGGCGGACCATGACATCAAGGCTGTGCGCGACTTCCTGGTAACCGATGAGGCGGCCACCCAGAGGAAGCGCGAGCAGGCCGCAGAAAGCTCGCTTATCGTCTACGACCTGGACGAAGAGGCGATCCAGCATGTACGGCGGCGCCTGGAAGGTGCATTTGCCATGATGCGCTCGGTACATGAGGGGCCGATGGACCGGAGCTCCCCGGAAAAGGGCACCCGAGCAGAAACCCTGCACGGGGTGCAAAAGCCGCCGAAAGAAGCGGCAGCCAGGGGCAAGGAGGATTTCGAAACAGAACTGGGCGTCCCTGTAGCCAACAAAGACTATGATGTACTGGTGCAGGAGAAATTTGACCTCCGTCTTGAGGATGCTCTGGTGCGGGTAATGAAAAACGTCCTTGCCGAGGGTGTGGTTGGCAACAAATCCCTGCTGCTCAGGGAGGTGCACAAAGGGATCATTTTAAGAAGTGTGCAAAGCGGCCAGGAATCCAGGGTGTTAGACCTCCTCAGCTTTTCCAGCCTGGAAGATGCAAGGCGACAGATAGGCATGCAGGCCAGCACCTTGCTGGATGAAGAAAGTCGGCCGGTGAGAACTGCCATTGTGCACCTGGCCCAGACCCTGATGCAACCAAATGTCACCTTCAACAGAAACGAGACCGAATTGAGGAAGAAACAGGCGGTGGAGGCGGTGAAGCCGGTTCTCTTTCAGGTGAAGAAAGGGGAGATGATCGTTCGCGAGGGCCAGAGGCTCGGCAAAGAGGAGGTGCTCAAGCTGCAAATGCAGGCCCAGAGCAAGCACAAGCGGGCGGTGGTTTTTCCCATGCTGGGCATCGCTCTGCTGGTGGGGCTGCTCATCTGGCTCGGGGTCTATGTGGCCGGTAAATCCATCCGCACCTTTCCCACCAAGCCCAAGGACCTGCTCTTTCTGGCGGCGGTTCTCACTGTTTTGCTGGTGCTTGCAGAGCTCTCTGTGGGTGTTTCCGATGCGTTGAGCAGTAGCTTTCCTGCGATCAGCACTACCGCGATTTTCTATGCCCTGCCGGTGGCTGCAGGCGCCATGCTGGTAACTATCTTCTTCGGACCGGCAATTGCCATTGTGTTTGCGTTTTTTCTTGCCCTGTTGGCTGCACTGGTCCTGGACAGGGAGCTCAACCTCCTCTTCTACTATTTGATCGGCTCGCTGGCGGCGGTTCACGAAGTGGCGGACTGCCGGGATCGCACCAGGCCCCTTCGGGCGGGACTCACTGTGGGCCTGGTCAATGTGCTGGTGATTGTGTTCATAACCTTTGCATATGAACGGATATTGACCGCCCAGAGCGGAACCGCTCTCCTTTTTGGACTTGCCGGCGGACTGCTCAGCGGTGTCGTCACCACTGGCCTCTGTCCCCTGGTGGAGATGACATTCGGCTACACCACGGACGCCAAGCTGCTGGAGCTGGCCAACATGGATCAACCCCTGATCCGGCAACTCATGGTGCAGGCCCCCGGAACCTATCACCACAGCCTCATTGTGAGCAACATGGTTGAGGCAGCGGCAAAATCCATCGGGGCCGATTCGCTCTTGGCCCGGGTTGCCGCTTACTACCACGATATTGGCAAGATCAAGAAACCTCTTTACTTTGTAGAAAATCAAGGGGGTGGCGAAAACAAGCACGAGCGGCTGGCTCCGTCCATGAGCAGCCTGATCCTCATCTCCCATGTGAAAGACGGCGTTGAGCTGGCCAAGAAGCATCGTCTCGGCCAGGACATTCAGGATATGATCCGGCAGCACCACGGCACCAGTCTCATCTCTTATTTCTATCAAAAGGCCGTCGATTTGCAGGAAAAGCTGAAAAACAGCAAGGGAGGTGAGGTATCGCCGGTACTGGAAGAGGACTACCGCTATCCAGGCCCAAAACCGCAAACCAAGGAGGCCGGTCTGGTGCTGCTGGCCGATGCGGTGGAAGCGGCCTCCCGTGCGCTCGCTGTACCTACGAGTGCCCGTATCCAGGGAGTTGTTCAGAGAATCGTCAACAGGATGTTCTCTGATGGGCAGCTGGACGAATGTGAGCTGACCCTCAGGGATCTCCATGAGATTGCCAAGAGCTTCATTCAGATTCTCACAGGAATATTCCACCAGCGCGTTGACTATCCAGAGTTGGCCACCAAGGGTTCGGAAGGCAAGGCCAGGGCCAATGGAGATCCAGGTTACCGACCTCCAAAAGCAAATTCCAACGGAGCCCGAGAAGATCGCGGCAAAGGCA
Organism: Syntrophobacteria bacterium; assembly: GCA_046538315.1. Lineage (GTDB taxonomy): Bacteria > Desulfobacterota > Syntrophobacteria > BM002 > BM002 > JBKHJD01. The sequence continues at coordinate 653 of JBKHJD010000056.1, read as the reverse complement.
AGGAAGATATTAAACGCCTTGGAATGTCCTGAGGCGGAACTCAGCGTACTGCTGGTCGACGATGAGAGGATGAGCTCTCTCAACTGGCAGCACCGGGGACGTCGGGGCCCAACCAACGTCCTGGCCTTTTGCATGCGTGAGGGTGAGTTTGGCGAGATTTCTCCAGAGCTGCTCGGAGATGTGGTAATTTGCGTCCCCACTGCCCAGCGACAGGCCCAGGAGGGGGGTATCTCTCTCGAAGAGATGATTTCCCGGCTCCTGGTCCACGGGATTCTGCATCTCTGCGGCTTTGACCACCTGGAGGGCGGGGACGCGACCAGCGAAATGGAGCGGCGTAGCGCGGAACTGCTCGCCGTGCTTGACTGAGAGCACCGGTACCGGTTGTCTGCTGTGGTCTGGCCCTTTCTCCGGGGGTGGCAATACCCAGGCGACACTCGACAGGCTGGCGGCAGGTACCGCAGGGCACCGACAATGAATACCTGAGGCCGGGAGGAGGTGGCAGGCGTGGCGAAGCTGGCAGTAAATGTGGACCATGTGGCAACAGTAAGGCAGGCACGCGGAGGTCGGCAGCCGGATCCGGTGACTGCTGCAGCCCTGGCCGAACTGGCTGGAGCCCAGGGCATCGTTGTGCACCTGCGCGAGGATCGGCGCCA
>JBKHJD010000055.1:0-10321 GCA_046538315.1 Syntrophobacteria bacterium | reverse complement strand
CCAACATTCCATTATTCCATTATTCCAATTGTGAGCGGAGCGAACTAAGTTCATATGTTCGAAAAAGGGGGAGGATACGGCATGAGGAACTGGCTGCACTTGGTGCTGGTGGCTGCAGCGGTTATTGCTGTCGCAGCCTGCGCCGGAGGATACGAGTCAAAGCCCCTGCGCTTCAAGTTGCCCAGTGGGTACAGCAATGCCACGAAGGTGGCGGGGGCCGTCGTGGGGGCCGAGGCCTTTGTTGATTCCAAGGAAGCCAAAGGGGCTTTCGGTTTCGATATCCGCAAGGCAGGCCTTCTCCCGGTTCAAGTGGTCTTTGACAATCAGGGAACCCACCCACTGGAGATCAACGGAGTGCAGACTTTCCTGGAGGATGAGATGGGCAATCTTTGGCCTATTCTGCCCAGCGACACGGCCTATGAACGAACAACCAAATACACCAGGACCAAGCGTGTCTTTAAAGAAGGCGCTTACGGAAGCTTCCTGGGAGCAAGTGCAGGAGCAATTATCGGCGCCGCCGTTGGTATCGTCACCGAAGAAAATGTGGGTGCCACTTTAGGCAAAGGGGCTGCTGCAGGAGCGGCAGCGGGCGCTACTCTGGGAGGAGTGAAAGGGTATACTTCCAATGAGGCCCGACGGGAGATAACCCATGACCTCCGAGGAAAATCGCTGCAAAACAGGGCCGTTGATCCGGGAAACCTCGCCCACGGCTTTCTCTTTTTCCCCGGTGAGGCAACTTCAGCCAAACAACTCCGGCTGCAATTGCTGGAAGTGGACACGGGCACTGTACATGTGCTCACCCTGGCTTTGTGAGAGGAGGGGCTCCTTGCTGTTCAAGGTAGCCGACGGCAGTCTACCGTATGCAGTTTGACTTCTGCAAAGCTACGGAGCCGTCTTTATCTTGACAGGCTCCGGCTTATGGGGTAGAAGTGCCTCTATGGTGAATGCCCTGGCTGGAAAAGAGCTGGGGCTTTCCATTTTTTTACGGAGCGTGGTCAGTATGCGCAGAAACGTTATCCTCATTGTACGCGACGGCTGGGGACTGGCTCCTCCCGGTCCTTACAATGCTGTGTCTCTGGCAAAAAAACCCAACGACGATCTGTTGAGGCAGCGTTATCCGCACACGGTTCTGGAGGCATCTGGACCGGCCGTGGGCCTTCCAGACGGGTGCCAGGGATCCTCGGAAGTGGGACATCTCAACATCGGGGCCGGCCGTATTGTCGAACAGGAGATCAAACGGATCAATGATTCCCTGGAACAGGGGTCTTTGTTCTCGAGCCCCATGTTCCGGCGGGCCGTGGAAAACTGCACAGGCCGCCAGACCACCCTGCACCTTATGGGTCTCGTGCAGGATGAGGGAGTGCATGCGCACCAGGACCACCTTTACAGTCTGCTTGCCCGATCCAAGCAGGAAGGGATTCAGCGGGTTCTCATCCACTTTTTCGCCGACGGACGGGATACGCCGCCGCGAAGCGCGCTGGTATTCCTGCGTCAGTTGCGACAATGCATCCAGAAGTTGGGAACCGGCGAGATTTCCACGGTCATGGGCCGCTACTACGCCATGGATCGGTCCAGAAACTATGCCCTGACGGATCAGGCCTATGAGGCATTGACCCGGGCAGAAGGAATCCGGGTGGAAAGTGCTGAAGCCGCGATCGAGAGGGCCTACCGGGAGGACCGCACGCCGGATGGCACCGAGATGGTTGATGAGTATATTCCACCGACGATCGTAGGAAATTTCGCCGGGATAAAAGATGGCGACTCGATAATCCACTTCAACTTTCGGCAGGATCGGGCCGTGCAGTTGTCACAGGCCTTTGTGGAAGAAAACTATCCAGGGCGACGCTGGAAAAAGCTTGATGTCGTCTATGCGGGATTGACACGCTACTATGATCAATTTCCTTACAATATACTGCCGGCCATGGATCAGGCCGCCGGTATGCAGGACTTGCTGGGAGAGGTACTGAGCAAGAGGAAGCTGCGGCAGCTGCGGATCTCTGAAACCCAGAAGTTCCGGCATGTAACCTCCTTTTTCAACGGCAAGCGAACCATGCCCTACGAAGGCGAGGATCAAATAGAAATCCCCAGCACCCTGGATGCGGGTCTCTATGCGGTGTATCCAGAAATGAACGCCGATAAAGTGACCCGGGAGGTCATCCGGCGTATCAACTCCCGGGAGTATCATTTTATTGTTCTCAACTATCCGAATTGCGATATGGTGGGTCATACGGGGGCGCTTGCAGCAGCCATAAGAGCAGTGGCAGTAGTGGATGAGTGCGTGGGCCGGGTGGTAGATGCGGTGCTGGACAAGGGTGGGGTGGCGCTGGTTACTGCTGATCATGGCAATGCCGAGGAGATGTTCGAGGAAACCTCCCAGGTTCCCAAAACGTCGCACACCACAAATCCGGTGGAGTTTTTCTATGTAGCAAAGGAAAGTCCTGGATCTCGGCTGCGGCCAAGGGGGATTCTTTCCGATATTGCTCCCACGGTGTTGGAGTTTTTTGAGATTCCGAAGCCGGCCGGGATGACCAGCACGAGCCTGCTCGTCCCCGGGCTCAAAGACTCGTGAGCTTGCTTTTGTCCACCGGTAAAAAGGGCATGCCAGCAAAGGGTCTATCTCAAGGGGGATGCGGCTTTGTCCTTCGCTCTGCATAACTTGTGATCTCCGGGGTTTCCGATTACAATTTCCCCCGCGACCGAGTAAGGAGATGGAAAAAGGAGTTTGCCATGAACCGGGTTCCCATTACCCCTGAAGGGTACAGTCGTTTGCGAACAGAACTGCAACGGCTCGAGCAGAAAGAACGGCCCCGGGTTCTTGAGGCCATCGCGGAGGCTCGCAGCCATGGGGACATCAGCGAGAATGCTGAGTTCGAAGCGGCCAAAGAGAGACAGGCGTTGCTTGAGGGTAAAATCAACGAGTTGCACACCAAGTTGAGCCAGTGCGAGGTAATAGAACCGGAAAAAGATCATTCGGAACGGGTGATCTTCGGAAGCACGGTGGTCCTTGAGAATGTGGACACCGGCGAAGAATTGCGGTATCGGCTGGTAGGACCCTACGAAGCAGATCTGGCCCGCGGTACCATCTCGGTGACATCCCCCTTGGGCCGGGCGATCATCGGCAAAGAGGCCGGGGATGAGGTTCAGGTGCATACCCCTGGTGGTGTAAAGCACTTTGAAATCATTGATATTTAGTATGGAGCATCATTCAAACTCCCAGAATACCTTGAAGAATCTGCTGCAAATCCTGGAGACTCTAACCGATGACCTCTCCCCGCTTTTTCGGGAAGACTCAGCGCAAGTAAGCTCCTGGCGGCGCAGTCTTGAGGCTGTGGCTGCCTCTTTCAAGGAGGAGACCCTGCGGGTCGGCGTGGTGGGGTCGGTAAAGTCCGGCAAGAGCACCTTTATCAATGCCCTGTTGGGCCGGGATCTCCTCAAGAGGGGTGCCGGCATTATTACCGCCTTCATTACCCGGATCCGTTCCGCCTCCCATGAAAAGGGGTGGGTCGAGATCAAGTCCTGGGAGGAAATCAACTCCGAAATCAACGAGGCCCTGTCTCTGCTCGGCCCCACCCGGGACGCGGAAACATCAGGGCCATTGGATCTGCGTCAACAAGAGGATCGGCGCATTCTCCAGCGGGTGGTCCAGGAAACAGAGCGTCATGGACCGATGAAGCGTGACACGTTCGATCCCAACATGGTCCTTATCGATGCTTACCTGAAAGGGTACGATACTCTGGGCGCACATGTAAGGGATGAGAGGAATCGACTGGAATTTGTGGAGGAGGAAACCTGCCGGCACCAGGATTTTGTCAGCCAGGGATCGCAGGCAGTGTACTTGCGGGACATGGAGCTGCACGTGCCCATTTCATGGCTGGGCGAAATGGTGGAAATCGGAGATTGTCAGGGAAGTGATTCACCCAACCCTCTTCATTTCGCCATGCTTCAGGAATATCTGCTCGGCAGCCATTGCATTCTCTACCTGATCAGCAGCCGGGTGGGAATCCGGCAGGCTGACTTGAAACTCATCGAGGCCATAAGAATCCTCCGGCTGTTTCCGCAGACCTTGTTCATTGTCAACATCGACCTGGACGAGCATGAGAGCATAGAGGATTTGGAACATCTCCAGGAGCGGGTCGGTGAAGAACTCAGCCTTCTGGTGCCGGGAGCAAAGATCTACGCCTTTTCAACCCTGCTGCACCTGCTGGAGGCGATCAATGGCCGTGGGCTCTCGCCCCGGGAGAAGCGGCGTCTCGACAACTGGTATGAAGAAGAGTCACTGGTACAGGTCTCACGCCGGGGCTACGAGAAGTTCTGTGCCGACCTGAAGCACCTGGTGAATCGGGAGCGGAGCCAGGTTTTGTACGGCGGTGTACTGAGCCATCTTCAGCGGGTTAACCAGAGCATGCAGGACTCACTGACCACCCGGCAGGGTCTGCTCTCAAAGGACCTGGAAGAACTCAGGGAGTTGGCTGACAAGATCCAGACCCGGCAGCAGTCGGTGGCGGCGGCGGTTGCTACCGTGGAACAGACCCTGAAGGGGCTGGAAAACTCTTTGAAAGAGCACGTCGGCTGGGCGGTGGATTCCTATTTTGACACGCACGGACCCATCATCCGTGATACCATGAACATGGTTGAACACTATCCTGTGGGCATTTCCAATCATGATACAGTGGGGGAGACCCGGAAGTGGCTTGCCAGACTGTACCAGTTTTACCAGGACTTTCGCCAGGAACTGTCCCGCTATATTGTCGACAAGGTGAATCTAAGGATCATCGATTTTGCCAAGGGGGAGGAAGAGCATATCGAGAGAGAGCTTCTGCAGACGTCTCGCGGATATTGGGATCTGTTGAGCCAGGCGCTGCGCCAGTACCAGAAAACCCTGAAAGATATGGGGCTGACGCTCGCTTTCGAGACGCCACCGACCCTGCCAGAGGCCAAGAGGCCAGCCTTGACCACGCCTGCTTTCTCCGCTTTTGTACAGCGCTCGGATGCACTGGGCCGGGGCTCTCTCCTGCTGCGCTTCGGGCTGGGACGGGTGCGGAACCTGTTTTCGGGGTTCAGAGATCGTATGCTCCGCCGGGGGACGACAGCTGCGGATTCCAGTGAACAGCTTTTTCAGGAGGCAGTAGCTCTGGTGAAGAAAGAGACCCAGAAGGAGTTGATAACATCGTTCAGAGACTATCGGCAAAACTTCAAGTTTACCTACCTCTTTTCGTTCATCCAGCGGTATACGGAGGTGCTTGTCCAGCTGTTCCGAGACGTTGGTGATGCGACCATGGTGGATATTGGCTATCTGCAAGAGGCTGCGCGTCAAAGAGGTACGAACCAGCAGGAGACCACCGAGAATCTGGCAATTATCAAGCACCGACTGGAATACGCAAAGCAACAGCTGGGTAAGCTCCAGCAGGATTTGGGCGTGACGATCGGGGACCTTCACTCAAGGTAACCTGCTATCCACGATGGTACGGGGACGTGATCAGGCCAGTACGCCCCACAGATTTCAAAAGGCTCCTGGACATCGAGGCAAAGGCCTTTCCCAAATCCCAGTATGATCTCGGCGAATTCTGGAGCCTCTACCTGCGCTACCCTGAAAGTTTCCTTGTAGAGGCAACCGATGACATCGAGGGCTACATCGTCTTCAGCCCGGATGGACATGTAATCTCCATGGCGGTGGCGCCCCGACGTCGCCGGCGCGGTGTTGGCTCTCGCCTGCTGGGGGAAGCTATAGGACGCTGTGCCGGAAGCCCTCTGTACCTGGAAGTTCGGGTAAGCAACGTGGGGGCGCAACAGTTCTACGAGTGTCTCGGTTTCAGGAAGAGCGAGCTGCGGCCACGCTACTACCTGGACGGGGAAGACGCCGTGGTAATGGTGCGGCCGCCTGACCAGGATACCTAGCCTGCTCGCCATATATCACATATGAATTCAAATTATTGGCGAGGCCGGGAGATCCTTCACCTGGATTTTCTTTGGCAAGTTGACGAAACTCCTTGAGCCTGGTACTATCCGCTTCGTTCAGCCTGTGAGACCTCCTGTTGATGTGGTTTTGCCTTGCTGTAAAATTCCGTCCCGGCAGGAAGGTCCTTCTTTGTTGGCTCCTCCGGATTCTGGTGGGACTGTCTCTGCCGACCTGCAAAAATGGATTGATTTCCGGAAACATACTTCAAAGTAACGAGAGATACTTGTACCCGCTGGTGTCGGGGGAAAATACCCACGTCGCATGCAGGGCGGCCGTTCAGTGTATGGGAGTATTTTTCGGCCTGGCCGCTGGCGATGAAAGCAAGTTTCACCTCCTGGGGCGCCAGGAGGAAAGGGAGATGATTCATGCGCCACCTTAGACGAAGAACGATCTTTTATGACCAGTACATGGCTCTCGGCGCGAAGGTGGTGGAATTTGCCGGCTGGGAGATGCCCGCTTACTATCGCAGCGGCATCGTCAAGGAGCATCTGGCCACCCGTAAGGGAGCAGGGCTTTTTGACGTCTCTCATATGGGCAGATTCACCGTACGAGGTTCCGGGGCTTTGAAGTTTCTCCAGCATGTCTTGAGTAACAACGCTGAGGCCCTGGACGTCAGGGTAACAGGAGCTCAGTATACTCTGGTTCCCACCGTAACAGGGGGGGCCGTCGACGACGCCTATCTGTATCGTTTTGTCGAAGATGAGTACCTCCTTGTCGTCAATGCTGCCAACCATCAGAAAGACTGGGAACACCTCCAGGAGTTTCTCAAGGACTTCGAGGACGCGGAACTCGCCGACAGCACCCAAAACATTGCTATGCTGGCACTTCAGGGACCGAAGTCCAAAGACATTCTGGGAAAGATCATCCAGTCCGGCGAGCCTCCGGAGCCTGTGCGCAACGCCGTCAGCACCATAACCATAGCCGGTGCCAAGGTGAAGGTAGCCCGCACGGGCTATACGGGTGAGCCCGTGTGCTTCGAACTCTTCGTCAGCCAGGAGAACGGCCCCATGCTATGGAATCTCATCCTCGCCCATGGAGCGACTCCCGTCGGTCTGGGTGCCCGGAACACCCTTCGGCTGGAAGCCGGCCTGCCGCTCTATGGCCATGAACTGGGTGAAGACCCTGAAGGCAAGGAAATCCCCATCATGGGATGCCCGCTGGCGAAGTTCGCCGTAAGCTTTTCACCTCTAAAAGGAGATTTCTTGGGCCGTGCGGCATTGGCCAGGCAGTATGAGGCCTTCAAAAGAATCATCCGTCGCGACCATTCCCTGATTGCTGAACTGCCGCGAATGATCAGGCCCATTGCTGTGGCTGGGCGAGGCGTAGCCCGTGAGGGTGCCAGGGTTTTCAAGGGCGACAGGCACGTCGGCTATGTTACCAGTGGCACCATGGTGCCCATGTGGTCAGTGGACGGTGAAGGGCTTGAGGCGGTCCAGACCCATGAGCATCAGCTGCGCTCCATCTGTCTCGGCTATATCGACAGCGACATCATCGACTACGAGAACGTCACCATCGACATTCGCGGCAAGCCGGTCAGTGCCGTGGTTGTACCCCACCACCTGCGCTCCGATGCCCCGCCTTATGCTCGCCCGATTGTTTTCGATCATCACGTACCAGCTGCCAACGAGCCGGGTGGCGACGCGGCAACCAGCCTCCACAGGCTGCTGGAAAAAACCGTGGAAAACACCGTGTGGCGACAGCGGGAGTGCATCAATCTCATCCCCTCGGAGATGACGATCTCGCCTATGGCCCGGCTGCTGTCGGTGATGGATCCGGCCTTCCGCTATGCCGAGCACAAAAAATCCAAGGCGTTCTACGATGCCGATATTTTCTACTATCAGGGCACCGATTTCATTGGCGAAGTTGAACGGCTTCTGGAAGAGGAAATGCGGAAATTTCTGGGCTGTGAGCAGGTGGAGACCCGCCTCATCAGCGGCCAGATGGCCAACGTTGCGGTTTTCAGCGCCATGCTCGACTACATCAACCGTGCCGACCGCAAACGCGAGCCCCACCGTATCCGCCGCGTGATGAACAATCACATTGGCAAGGGGGGCCACCTGAGCGCCCAGCCAATGGGTGCTCTGAGGGACTATGTGGCCCGCGATCCCCGCACCGAGCGCCCGGCCGTGGTAAATTTCCCGATGCTGGCCGAGAATCCATACAAGATCGACGTCCCGGCCACCCTGGAGCTCATTGACGAGTATCGGCCCGAGCTCATCATCTTCGGTAAAAGCCTCATGCTGTACAGGGAGCCGGTGGCCGAGATTCGGCGGTTCCTGGATGCCCAGGCCATAGATGCGGTGTTGATGTACGATATGGCCCATGTGCTGGGGCTCATCGGCCCTCGCTTCCAGCAGCCCTTTGCGGAAGGGGCCGATCTGGTGACCGGATCGACACACAAGACCTACTTCGGCACCCAGCGTGGTGTGGTCGGGAGCCGTTTTCAGGAACACGAGGAGCGGTATGAGCTGTGGGAAGCGCTGCGGCGGCGCACCTTTCCCGGCTCGGTGTCGAACCACCACCTGGGCACGTTACTGGGGCTCCTGGGAGCCGCTTACGAGATGAATCATTTCAGGGACGCTTACCAGAGCAGGGTCATCGCCAATGCCAAGGCATTTGCTCGCGCGCTCAGCGACTGTGGACTGAACGTGGCAGGCGATCCGAGCGATGGGTTCACTGAAACACACCAGGTACTGGTGGATGTTGGCTACAGCCGGGGCCCGCACATTGCCAGACGCCTCGAAGCCAACAATATCATTTGCAACTACCAGGCGAACACGGACGAAGAAGGGTTCACCGCCTCCGGCGCTCTGCGACTTGGCGTTTCGGAGATGTCCAGATTCGGTATGCAGGAAGAAGACTTCCGCGAACTGGCGGAGCTATTTCGTGATGTGGTAATCAAGGACATGGATGTGCGCGACCACGTCAAGGCATTCAGGAAGCGATTCTGGCAATTGCAGTTTTGCTTCGAAGGCGAGGAGTACAATACGTTTCTGGAGAAGATGCACGGGCTCATCTGAGCAGCAAGCCTTCTTTGTGCCTCTAGCCTCCATTGCTCACGACACTTCAGGATTCGTGAACAGGCACCGGCAACAAATTGAACATCCTGGTTACAGGCTTCGGCAGGGTGTTTCTGCACGCGTCCTTCGACGTGCGAGGAGAGGTCATCATGAAAGAAATCAGCGAACTGGATTTGCCTGTCGATGTGCGCTATGCAGAAGATCACGAATGGGCGAGACCTGAAGGAGATAAGGTCAGGGTCGGCCTTGACGACTACGCCCAGGATCAGCTCGGGGACATTGTCTACGTGGAACTGCCACGGGTGGGTGATACGTTTGAGCAGGGCGAGGAGTTTGCCACGGTGGAATCAGTGAAGGCCGTCTGTGAATGTTATCTGCCGGTGGGCGGAGAAATTATCGCCGTAAACAGCGATCTTGAAGAGTCCCCGGAACTGGTGAACAAAAGCCCGTACCAGGATGGGTGGTTCGTCGAGGTTAAGGCCAATGATCTCGTGGAGCTGGACAACCTCATGACCCGAGAACAGTACGTGGAAAAGCTCAAGGGAGCAGAGTGATGCTTTACCTGCCTCATACCCCTGAAGACATTGCTTCCATGCTTGGAGTTCTGGGAGTTGAGCATCTCGATGGCCTCTTCTCCGCCGTCCCCAACGGCTGCCGTTGCGAAGGTGAACTGGACCTGCCGGAGCCGTTGAGCGAGTGGGAACTCAATGATCACATGCAGCTCCTTTCGCAACATATGGCCGTGCGCCCGCACTACAGGGTTTTTTTGGGGGCAGGGAGTTATGAACATTTTATTCCTGCATCTGTAGCCTATCTCCTGACTCGCTCCGAGTTTGTAACCTCATATACCCCATACCAGCCGGAAATGAGTCAGGGTACCCTTCAGGGGATCTATGAGTACCAGAGCCTGACGGCCCGGCTTCTGGGCATGGAGGTAGCAACTGCATCTCACTACGACGGCGCTACGGCCCTCGCTGAATCCCTGCTCATGGCCATCCGGATAACAAAGCGAAGGAGGGTCGCCACTTCACCTCTCGTTCACCCCTCTTATCGGCGAGTGGTTCAAACCTACTTTGCTCCCACGGGTTATGAAGTTGTGGAACTTGACTATCTGGAAAACGGTGTGACCGATTCCGGCGGTCTGGAGGAAATGGATGATGTTGCAGCCGTGGTCGTGCAGTCACCGAATTTTTTCGGATGCATCGAGAACCTTGAGGCCATCGGAGAGAAGGCCCATGAGAAAGAGGCTCTGTTTGTTACCTGCTTCACAGAAGCGCTTGCTTACGGGCTTCTGAAAACTCCGGGGAGCCAGGGCGCCGACATCGTCTGTGGAGAGGGCCAGAGC
>JBKHJD010000054.1:0-10330 GCA_046538315.1 Syntrophobacteria bacterium | reverse complement strand
CTGTCGCCAAAAGGCTAATGAATACAACAAATTGTACAAATTCCGAGACGTTATGTTTTTAAAAACTGACAACTCCAGCGCTAATGTATGCAACGAGGCACTACGCCTGTACGAGAAGGTAAAAGATGGTCCGATAGAGAGGTATGATTACCTTATCAAGCAGACCGAAATAGAGTAGAGCAATAACGATGAAGATGCCGTAGTGGTCCAACTGTTCATAGGCCTCCCTCACATTGGGCGGCAGAAAACCGGCAACCACCCTCGAGCCATCCAGTGGCGGGACTGGCACCAGGTTGAAAAGTGCAAGGATGATATTGATGGCGCAGCAGTATTTGAAAGCGTCAAACAGGAGTGGTGGCGCTGAAACCGGTAATATGCGAAGCGCCAGGGCCGAAAGGAGGACCAGTACGACGTTGGCCAGGGGACCTGCGGCTCCCACCAGCATCATACCTCTCTTGCGATCTCTCAAGCTAAAGGGATTGACCGGTACCGGTTTGGCCCAGCCCACGAGAAACGGGGAGCGCACAAGTATGAGGAAAAGGGGAAGAACAACGGTCCCCCACAGGTCCACGTGTTTGATGGGATTGAAACTCAGTCGGCCGGCAAAGCGGGCTGTGGGATCGCCAAGGGCAAGCGCCGCATAACCGTGGGCGGTCTCGTGGAGTATGATGGAGAAGAGCAGTATAACTACCTGAAATAAAAGGTCAAATACACTGATCATAAGCCGGTTTCGCCTCGCTCGAAGGAGCACATATCGGCCTTACCATAAGGCCGCTGTTCCCGGAGGTCAAGCCATTACTGTTGCCTTCTTTTGCTTGTGCTGGGAGAATGGTTTGTAAAGGCGATACAGATTGTTGATCTCTCCAGGCTGCGACGGTTGAATGAATCTCTGTCGCGAGCGAGTCCGGATACAGGAGCTCTTTCTCTCTTTCGCCTGTTGGCTTGCCCGGTCGCTTTCCAGAGAAGAGGAGACTGCCATGAGGGTATTCGTCACCGGAGGCACGGGGTTTGTGGGCAACCATGTGGTACATGAGCTCCTGGAAAAGGGTCACCAGGTGCGCGTTCTCATACGCCCAGGTTCGGAGCAGAAGCTCAAGAGGCCCGCTGATGTGGAGATAGTGCACGGTACTGTAAATGAGACCGCCCATCTCGCCCAGGGCATGCACGGTTGCGAGGCGGTTGTGCATCTGGTCGGCATCATTCGGGCCTTTCCAAAGCGCGGCATCACCTTTGAACGCCTCCATACGGAGGCTACCGCCAACGTTGTTGCAGCTGCCAGGGAGGCGAATGTTTCCCGTCTTCTCCACATGAGTGCCCTCGGCGCCCGGGAAGGGGGGCCGACTGCCTATCTGCGGACCAAGTTTGCAGCCGAGGATCTGGTGCGCCGGAGCCACCTCGACTATACGATCTTTCGGCCATCGCTCATCTTCGGCAGGGGTGGTGAAGGCGTGAAGATGTTCGCCGCTATGGTGGAAAAGGTTGTGGTTCCGATCATCGGCGACGGCCGGTACCGGTTCCAACCGGTGAGTGTCACCACCGTGGCCCAGGGGTTCGAGAGAGCCCTTGCTCAGGAAGCCGCGTATCGACAGAGCCTCGATGTGGGCGGTCCTGATAACGTTACCTTCAACGAACTCATGGACACTCTGGCCCGGGTAAAAGGGAAGTCCATTATCAAGGTGCATATACCGGTTTTCCCCCTGCGGCTGGCAACAGCAATACTGGAGCATGCACCGGGATACCCGCTGACCAGGGATCAGATCACCATGCTCCTGGAAGGCAGCACCTGTGACGAAAAACCCTTCTATGACCTCCTGGGCCTTACCGCAATTTCGCTGGAGCAGACTCTGAGAGAGGCGCTATGGTGAGGCCAGCTTTCGGTTTCAACGCGCTTGGACGGCGATGCGGTGAGTGCACCGAGGAGGTTCATTCCTTGCCACGAACCCCAGAGGTGGAGCTTTTGCCCGGTTTTTGCAACTAAACGGTTACCGAAGCCAGCGGCGGGCTGGCGCCGGAGCCTTGATATAAAAGCCTTTGCTCTGCGATTCAGGGTATTCTTGAATCAGACCAAAGTGCGAACAGGGGAAGGGTTCCATCTCCCGTGGGCAACTTTTTGCAACAACGGAGTTTACCTGAGCCGGAAGGTAATGGGTACCAGGACCCAACTTGCCATCTTCTCTCCGCCCCGGCGGGCCGGCACAAACTGCCAGGTTTTGACTGCCTCCCTGGCGCTTTGGTCCAGGATGCGATGACCTGAACTCTCTGTGATCTCCACTGCCCCCACCCGCCCATCTTCAAGGACGCGCACCCTCAGCAGAGCAGTACCTTCATAGCCACGGCGCACGGCCAGCCGGGGATAGGTCGGCTCCTGGCGGTGGCCATAGCGGGGGGGCTGGGCTTCGATGAGCCTGGGCAGCCCCTGTGTTCTCTCCCGAGCCTCTTGCCCGGGTTGGGCTGAAGAAGAGCAGGGACCACCCTTCTCCGGCATCTGCCCGGATTCAAAAGGCTCCGGGTGAGAAGACTGGCCGTTTTCCCCGGAAGGGTCTTCTTCAGGGCTGTCCGCCTGCTCGGCCGCCAGGGACTCCCTGTCCGAGGGTTGTGGTGTTGGCTGCGGGGCTGGTTCTGGCTGTGGCTCTTTCTCCGCACAGGGAAGAGCCTGCTTGCGGTCCTGGGTTTTAGGTGTCGGTTTCGGGACCGGCTCCTCCTTTTCTGGAGTTTTGGGGGACGGTTTCGCAGGAGGGCCGGGCCTTGATTCTGCCCGGGTTTCCCGCTGAGGTCGGACGTCGGCGGCCGGCCTTCGGGCCACGAGTTTAACGGCGTGAGGGCTGGCCGGACCCCCCGATTGATAGTGCGGCAGCCATGCCGATGGAAAATGCCACCCCAGAAAGGCCGCATGGATGAATACCGCAAGGATACCGGCCAGAATCAGGTCTTTTCTGGACTTTCTTTCCACTTCGTCTCGAGTGCCACCTCAGAGATGCCAACTTGGCGCACCAGATCCAGGACCTGGATGATGTTCTCGTAGTCTACCGTACGGTCGCCGCCGATAAAAACCTTCGGCTGCGGGTGCTGCTGCCTTTTTTGCCGCAGGGCGTCACCTAATTGCTGCAATGACACGGGCGCGCGATCCAGGTAGAGGTCCCCTTTGGCAGTCACAGAGATGCTCAGGTATCGGGATTGGTCCAGAGCTGCCGTGCTTGCCTCGGGAAGGTCCACGCGGATGCCCCGGTGCACTACCATGGAGAGCATGGCATAGATAAAGAAAACCAGCAGAAGGAATACGATGTCAATGAGAGGCAGCATCTCGATACGGCCTCGTTTGTAAGAAGTGCGCTGCAGTTTCATGGTGTTTCCTTCTTCTCTTCAGGTAGCGATCGACTTGCACGGATCTAGGAGCTGCGACCCGGGGGGTCGCCGTCCGGGTTTCTGTGAAGGCCGTAGTTTTGTTTGTTCCAGACGATTTCCAGGCTCGTGCCGTATTTTTCCAGAAGCCGGCTCGCCTCTTCCACGCGGGATTGAAAATAGTTGTACGGGATGAGGGTGAAGATGGCAATGGCGAGACCGGCGGCGGTGGTAACCAGGGCCTGAGCAATGCCGGCGGTGACTGCCCGAGGATGCTCAATCCCGGCGCTTCCCAACAGATCAAAAGACTGGATGATGCCGAGAACCGTGCCGAGAATCCCCAGCAAAGGAGCAAGGGTAATAATGGTGTCCAGAATCACCAGGTGCCTCTGCATGCGCTTGAGCTCCTCGCCCGCCGCCATCGCCAGGGCATCTTTAAGCGAGAACTGGCGATGCAGGATGCCGCAGTAGAGCATACGGGCCACATAATCTTTAGAGCCTTCCTGGAGGGTATCGATCTGACCGTAGCACTGCTTTTCCGCCAGCTCCAGTATGCGGTTGACAACCTGTTGGCTCCGACCTCGGTTCTGGCGGATCCAGAACAGGGATCGCTCGATGATAAAGGTCAAGGCGACCAGCGAGCAGAGCAGAAGAGGGTACATTACCGGTCCACCTTTTTGAATAAAGACGAGCATGAATTACTCCTTGACTTCGTCGTCCGCGCCAGGCGGTACGGGGGTTACACGCGGCTTGCCGGAGAAAGGGCATTGATCCACCAGCAGGCGGCAGCCGTAGACAAGCTCCAGGTGCTCGGGGCGCACCACCTGCACGGGCGATCCCTGAAAGGCAATTCGGCCCCTGTCCATAAGAAGGAGACGATCACAGAACTGGGCAGCCAGGTTGATATCGTGGGAAATCACCAGGGCCCCGAGGTCGCCGTTGTTTACCAGTTTGCGAGTAAGGGTGAACAGGTCGAGTTGATGGCGCAGATCGAGAAAGGCCGTGGGCTCGTCCATCAACAGGCAGACCGGTTGCTGACTGAGGGCACGGGCGACCAGGGCCCGCTGCCGTTCACCGCCGCTAAGCTCTGTGACCCGGCGGTGCTGCAAATGAGTAACTTCAACAAATTCCATGGCCTGACGCACAATGGCCAGATCCCGGTCGGTTTCGAACTGAAGGGCTCCCAGGTGAGGATAGCGCCCCATGAGCACGAGCTCGAGCACGGTAAAGGGAAAATCCAGAGGGGTCTCCTGGGCAACCATGGCCATCCGCTGGGCGAGCAATTTGCGGCTCCACCTTGAAACTTCGCGGTCTTCAAAAAAGACCCGTCCCCGTTGAGGATGGAGAACGCCGTTGACGATTTCAAGGAGGGTGGATTTGCCGGATCCGTTCGGGCCGATGAGGCCGAGGAACTCGCCGTGCTCCAGAGCGAACGAGATATTGTTGAGCACCCAGTCGCTCCTATAGCGAAAGGAAATCTCCTGGCCCTCTATGAGATGCATGTCAGTCCTGTTTCCTCCGCAGCAGGTAAATGAAAAAGGGGCCGCCACAGAGCGCGGTTATGACTCCTACGGGCAGCTCGGTCTGCGAGGTAGCCACCCTGGCCACCATGTCACAGAAGGCCAGGAAGCTGGCGCCGAAGAGAAAGGAGGCCGGCAACAGGAGCCGGTGGTCGGAGCCCAGCAACAGACGAAGCACGTGGGGGATGATAAGCCCGACAAAACCGATAATACCGCTCAGGCACACAGCCGCGCTGACAATGAGTGAGACGAGGACAAGGAGAACTTTCTTCAATTGTTCGACGCGGACACCCAGGTGGAGGGCGGTTTCCTCGCCTACTACCATGAGATTCAGCGAACGCGAGGCCGTGTAGATCAGGATAAAGCCGATGAGAACCACAGGCCCCAGGAGGGTGGTTTCTCTGAATGTGGAAAGGCCCAGGTCGCCCATGAGCCAGTGGAGGATATTGTGGATTCTCTGGTCCCGGGTTACAGAGAGCAGAAACATGATGGCGGCGGAAAAAAAGGCGTTTACAATGACGCCGGCAAGGAGCAGGGTATTGGTGTGTATCCTGGCGGTACCCCTGGCAATGCCCATAACCAGCACGATGGTAAGGATGCCCCCGGTAAATGCCATTGCTGTCACCCCGGGGAATAACGCCCAGCCCAACAGGATGCCGAGGATGGCACCGAATGCAGCCCCACCGGAGACGCCAAGGATGAACGGCTCTGCCAGCGGGTTGCGTAACAAGGCCTGAAACACTACTCCACCCACGGCCAGTGCGCCGCCGACCAGGGCGCCCACCAGTATGCGAGGCAGCCGGATTCTCAGAACAATAGCGCGACTCACCTCGTCCAGACCGCTCCCACCGCCGAACAGCTCAGCCAGCACCGCACCGGCATCCAGCTTGACGGCTCCCACCATAAGCGACAGGAGGCAGACTGCCGCCAGCAGGAAAAGCAGCAGCAAGCTTGTTGCCATTATACGGGATGGAGTGGCACGCATGATTTTTCGCAGCCCAAAGCCAGGAGCCTGCTCGGGCAATTTCTCGCCTCGGCCCTTTGTCGCTTTTCTCGGCGTCTATTTGAATCTCTCCGGATGGATCAGCCGCGCTAGCATCTCGAGGCCTTCCACGATACGGGGCGACGGCCGGTCGCAGAGGTCGGAGTCAATAATGTGGATACGGTCGTTTTTCACCGCTGGCAGGCCGGGCCACTGCTGCCAGAAGCGCTTCATCTGGTAAAAGGTCTGCTGACGCGCCATCGAGGTGATGAAGATGACCTCGGGGCGGGCTGCCAGTACCTGTTCGACGCTGAGGTGGGGGTAGGCGGTCATTTCGCCGGCTACGTTAATTCCCCCTGCCGTTCGGATGAGAACATCAATGAATGTGCCCCGACCGCCCGAGACAATTGGCTCCACGCCGATCTGGAAAAAGACCGCCCGCTTGGGGTTGTCCGAGACTCTGCGCTGAACCCGGCGAATGCGACGGGACATCTGCCCGGTCAGCTCGATAGCGGCAGGCTCCGCATGAATGACCCGACCAATATTGTTAATGGTCCTGATGACGCCGTCAAGGCTCTTGGGGTTGACGACGTACGTGGGCACACCGAGCTGGCCCAGCCGATCCACGACGATCTTTGGGTTGCCGTCCCTGATGCCTATGACCAGATCAGGGCAGAGCGTCAGAATCTTTTCAATGCTGGGCTGCACATAGGAGCCGACCTTTGGCAGGGCGGCTGTCTGGGGTGGGTAGTTGCTGAACCGGGTGACTCCCACCAGCCGATCGCCGGAGCCCAGCGCGAAGACGATCTCGGTAATGCTGGGTGCGAGAGAGACAATCCGCTTGATGTGCTCAGGCACCTGCACATCCCTGCCCGCCTCATCGGTCAGGGTAATGCCTTGAGCGATTCCACTCCAACAGAGGAGGGCAAGAAGAACTGTGGGGATGGTTTTTTTGAAAACCTTTGTTCTGCACATTGGCATTGCGATGCTCTTTGTTCGTTTTGACCAACCGGTCAAATCGTCCCATTCTGGATAATAGAAAGTGTTGTGAAGCGCAAGGGAAAATTCCGGCGTGTGCCGGCGCTGCGACTCACAGTCGTTTTGTCGCGGAGCGAAAAAGGAAAACTTTTTTCCCTCTCCGAGGCTTAGTACACGTTGGCATAAATACGATCACGAGTTTATTCCCTCAGGACTTAGCACTGCCCTCGGCCGTGAGCTTGGGCCGAACTGAGGTGGAGTTGGGAAGTGTCTACGCTCTCAATCGCGGCTGGAAAGCCGCTCCCACAGAATGACTGTCATCGCATATGCGAATCGGAGGACCAAGTACACATCGGCATAAATAGTGTCCATCCGGAAATACCAACGTATCCTCCCCCTCGATGGACCGTTAACGCCTATGAAATTTTTTGGGAAAGTCCTGGATAAAAAAAGCTTGACAGGATGTCTCCGAGGTGATAGTTAGCAATTTCGAATTAAATTCGACCGCCCTAACAAAATGAAACATAAAAAAGAAACCAAGACCCGTGATCAATGCGTTACTCCAGCCATGGAGGACTACCTGGAGGCTATTTTTAATCTGGCCAAGGAAAAAAGGGTTGTCCGGGTCAAGGATATCGCCAGGAGGCTCGGTGTCCGGATGCCCACGGTGACCAATATGCTGAAGACTCTTAGCAAGAGGGAACTGATTCACTACGAGAAATATGAGTACCTCGAGCTGACCGATGAAGGAGCCGAGATCGGCAGGGAAATACATCGTAGACACTGCGTGTTGCGAAGCTTTTTAATGGATATCCTCAATGTCGAGTCTGAAAAGGCCGATAAAGAGGCGTGCGAGATGGAACATGCCGTCAGCGCCTCAACGCTGGATAAACTGGTTGATTTTATGGAATTTATTCAATCCTGCCCCCGGGCGGGGGCGACCTGGCTTGAGCGTTTCGAGGAGTACTGCGTGCAAGGGAGGCAGAGGAGGAGATGCCTGGAGCACATGAAAGCTTTTGCCGATGGGTTCAAGGAGAGGATAGGGGCCATGGAAGAGATGGAGGATGGAAACCATGACGGTGCTAAGCAGGATTGACCTGGGCAAAGAGGTCACCCTTATCGATATCAATGGAGGCAGAGGAATAAGGTCAAGGCTGTATAGTATGGGGCTTGTGCCGGGAGTAAGGCTCAGGGTTTTGAGCCGAAACGGCGGTGGTCCTGTTATGGTAGCCGTAAAGGATTGCAGGCTAGCCATTGGTTTTGGAATGGCTCAGAAGATCATGGTGGAATAATTTGTTGTTGATATACCCCTGGAGCAATCAAAATAGCCGTACGACCATGAAAGCCACAAGTAAAAAGGATCTGCTCACTGTCATTGACAGGAGTGCCGAAGAGTTGCATCAACGAATAGATATGCATCGCCACCTCGTGGCCAGCATACTGGAGCAAAGGGTAACCGAGGGCAGCTTAGAGAGACTTCTCTCATCGTGTTCTCCTCCAGACAGCAGGTTGAAAGAGGCCGTCAAGGAGGCCATAGAGGTTCTGGAGGAGAGCAGGAAGGCCTTTAAATCCAAGAGACTGGAGGCATTGCGAAAAAGGCTCACGCAGGCATTGGTAGAATCGGACTAGAGCAATAAGGGGCGGCTTACGGCCTTCTCGCTCTACATATTACGGCGGGAAGGAAGTGAAGGCGCAACTTGGGGGAATGAAAGAGCCCGGGTTGCGTCTTTTTTCTTTTTTTGGAAAGGAGTGAGATATGACTCTGGAGGAGCTCAGGTCGGGCGAGGAGTGTGAAGTGGTGGATGTCATCTCAGATGGCGTTGTGGGCCAGAGACTTCTGGATATGGGTTTTATCCCAGGAACCCGCATAAGGGTTGTCCGGAATGCGCCCCTGGTGGATCCGGTGGAATTCTTGATGAAAGGATACCATGTGAGCCTGCGCCATTCCGAGGCCAGACTCGTGGAGGTAACCCCGGTATGAGCGGCAAATCTCACAAGATCATCGTGGCTGTGGCCGGTCAGCCCAATTCGGGCAAGTCGACCATTTTCAATATGCTCACCGGGGCCAGGCAGCACGTGGCCAACTATCCCGGCGTGACCGTGGAGAAAAAGACAGGCTTTTTCCGCCAGGAAGCGACCCGGGTTGACCTGGTTGACCTCCCAGGGACACACAGCCTTACCTCCTATACCGAGGAGGAGCGCATAGCCAGGGATTTTCTGCTCAATGATAAGCCCGCAGCGGTCGTTGATGTGGTGGATGCCTCCAATCTGGAGCGAAATCTCTACCTGGTGTTTCAATTGCTAGAGATGGGGATTCCTCTGGTTATGAATCTGAATATGGTGGATGTGGCCGAAAAACGGGGCTGCGAGATAGACACGGAGAAGCTGAGCAACGAATTGGGCGTACGGGTAGTGCCTACAGTGGGAAACAGGGGCAAGGGGAAAAAGGAACTGAAAGAAGCGGTGCTGGCCGTATCAAAGAAGGCAAAGCCCACCCCCTTCTACATCAATTACGGCGAGGCGCTGGAGTCCGTACTCGGTGCCGTGGAACAACGCCTCTCTGAGGATGCGGGCCACTCCAGCCGATACCCTCTCAGGTGGCTTGCGGTAAAGCTCATGGAGGGGGATTCCGAGGCGCGAAGACTGGTAAGGGAAAATTCGGGGTCGGCGGAAGAGATACTCAAACAGGTTGCAGCAGAAAGGGAGGCATTCACCGCCAAGCACAAAAGCTCCCCGGAAAAGGTCATTGCCGTAAGACGCCATCAGGAGGCCCAGGGGATCGCACGGGGAAGTGTTTCCCGCAAGAGGGAGATGCCCAGAATACTTACGGACAGGATTGATCAGGTGGCGTGTAACCGCTATGCGGGCCCGTTAATCCTGGCTGCGACCATCTATCTGATCTATGAACTCGCCATAGTCCAGGGTTACAATATAACCGCCTATACCTGGCCTATTCTGGCCTCCGTTCGTGATTTCATTGCGTCGGTGCTCCCTTCCGAAAAGTTTGTGTTTGATCCGCTTTCTCGCTCCATGCCCCTGTGGGTGGTGGACGGGACCATAGCGGTACTCAATTATGTGCCTGTGTTTCTTATCCTCTTTGCCCTCATCGCCATCCTTGAGGACACGGGATATATGGCCAGGATGGCCTTTATCCTGGACAGGATCTTCAGATACTTCGGTTTGCATGGCCAGTCTGTTCTGCCCATGGTCCTGGGTGGGCTCTATGTGGGCGGGTGAGCCATACCAGGGGTCATGGCCTGTAGGGCCATGAAGGATGAGAAGGCCCGGATGGCCACCATCATGATCGTGCCGTTGATGAACTGCCTGGCCAAAATCCCCTTTTATGTGCTTATGATCGGGATGTTTTTCGCAGCATACAAGGGGATCGCCATGTTCTTTATCGCCACCATTACCATCATTATCGCCCTTTCAGTGGCCAAGCTCTTGAGCCTTACCGTGCTCGGGAAAAGATTGAGTGCACCTTTTGTCATGGAGATGCCGCCCTATCACC
>JBKHJD010000053.1:0-10409 GCA_046538315.1 Syntrophobacteria bacterium | reverse complement strand
GGTGAATGGCCTGAGGGGGAGCCATATTGATGGAATATTCCTCTGGAGAGAAATCCTCACCTGACTGTTTGTTCCGTGAGGCGACTGCCGCTGCCTCGTGTGGTTTGCCTTTCACAACTCTCTCCGGTTATATGCCTGCGGGTTGATTTCTTTTCTTGAGATTGCATAAGAAGTGCCAACCTGATTGATCTCTGATCTGGAATGTATGTATCGGATTGTATTCGTATTATATCCATACAGAAAAGGTTTCGCCTGTTTCTGTTAAGGAGCTATGTTAACACTGGTGAACAAATAGCGACGGCGCTCATCGGCCTGCACTGGAGTGCGAACTGCTGAAAAAGAGAGGGTGAGAAGGAATGAACTGATGCGATCGTGGCTAAAAATTACCGCTCCTGTTCCAGAAAACATCCAAGCCAATTTCTCCGCGGGATACGGCGCAGCTTGGCAAGAGCCTTCTGTTCGATCTGGCGGATGCGTTCTTTGGATACATTGTAACGTTGGGCGATGCTTTCCAGGGTCTCTTCAGGTGCACCGTCGATGGCAAAATGGGACCTGAGAATGGTTTCCTCCCGGGAAGGTAGAGAGGCCAGGCTCTGGCGAACGACTTCTTGCAACTCCTTCCTGAGAACATATTCCAGAGGGGAGAGCACGTCGTCATCAACAATGCGATCCCCCAGGGCGTGTTTCTCGCTGTCCAGAGGAGATTCCAGGGAGACAGGCTGATCGGAGATCTGCATAATGGTTGCGATCTTGTCTTCCGACAAACCGCTTCGTCCGGCTATCTCCTGGATGGTGGGTTCCCGGTCCCGTTCCCTCAGCAGCTCATGGAAGAGCTTGGAAAACAACCTTTTCATCTCGGTTACATAGACCGGTATCCGGATAGTGCGCGTTTTGTCATAGAGAGCGCGCATCATGCCCTGGCGCACCCACCAGCTAGCGTAAGTACTGAAACGTGTACCCCTGGCATAGTCGTACCGCATGGCTGCCTTCATCAGTCCGAGGTTGCCCTCCTGGATGAGGTCAAGTAAACTCAAGCCTCGGCCCCGAAAGCGTTTGGCGATGCTCACCACCAGGCGCAGGTTGCTCCGAACCATTTCATTTTTGGCAGCATCAACGGCAGCAGCAATTTCACGGACATCAGCCAGCAATTGCTGGCGCTCTTGAGGAATGTCTTCCTCCACCGCGTCCTGTTCCAGGGCTGCAAGAATGTGCGCCGCCATATCCTCGGGCATTCCAAAGCACTTCGCCGGCTCCCCTTGCCACCTGTCCACCTGCTTACGGAGCGTCTCGAAGCCGGCACCTTCGAGGCGCTTGTCACGGATAAGACCAACCAGCGCCTCTTGTCCCTCTTTGATGGTCCTCGCCAGTTTCCTCTCCCGTTCGAGGGAGAGCATGGGAAACCGGGAGATCTCATCAAGGTAGGAACTGAGTAAATGTTTCACAAAGAAATGGTCTCTGTTCTCATCCGGTGTCTGATGCGAATGAGGAGCGCCGTCGTCCCAGGGAGCAGAGAAGTCTCGGGGTGTTTGAGGAATTTCGCCTCCATCTTCAGCCCAGGCCGAAACGTAGTGCTCGTCATCCGCTTTCCCTGGAAAATCCTCTTGATGACCTGTCAACTGACCCGGACAACCTGGCTCTTCATCACCTCCGTAGAGAACCTCATTGAGGGCACAAGTATAGCTCTGGAACCTGTCGTTATCCTCACGGCCGCAGCTTACCTCCGAGGCCGTATTGGTCTGGACGGGGGAGGCACTTCGTTCGAGACACCCGTTGAGGTAGATCATGACTTTTCCTTCAAGCTCCTTTTTCAAAGTTTACACATTCTCCCTGGTCAGGGAGAGCCCGGCGGCCGGTTCCTTCCTTAACATGGAGCAGGCAAGCAGGAGTCCTGCGATCACGGCAACGCAGATCTTGCTTCTCAGCCCGCTGGTGAGGCCTGTCTTTTCTATCTTGAAGATGCACAAGGAGTGCCATTGGAGCAACAACCTGTTCTTGCATTTATTTGTTTGATTTTATTAATATTATATCGAAATATGAACGTATAGCGCGCAGTCTTCGTTAACGGTATATATTTACAAATGTTACTTTTCATTAACCAGTTCTCTTAACAGCTTCGGTCAGACAGCAAGAAATGGAGCAGAAAATCCACAGGATCTATCACGGATCATCTCTCGGCGAAATTGATGAAGTCAGGCAGTGAATCCCTCTGCCTTCCGTCGAAAGCTGAGCCTCTTACATCCCTAAATACCCTTTTCGCAAGCGGCGTGCCAAAATATGAAAGAGGCCAAATGCCTGTTAAAAGGCATACTTACAAGTTGGACCGCTCAGGCGGTCTGATCTGTAGAGTGGCAGAATTGCTATCTAGGGGAGGTAAAAGGATGCAGAAAAGCTACTCCCTGGAGCGGCCATCTTTACCGGGCAGATCAATGCCGAGTTTGCGGATCTTGCGGAAAAGCGTGCTTTTATGGATCCCCAGTTCCCTGGCGGTTTGGAGTCTGTTCCAGTTGTTTCTCTCCAGGGTATTCAGGATAAGCTCTTTCTCATACTGGGCGACAAGGTTCACGGTGGTGCTTGTCTCAGGAGGGCGTCTTGCTTTCAGTTCCCCGGGTAGGTGGTTCACCGTGATCATGCCTCCGGGGCACAAGACGAAGGCGTGCTCTATGATGTTTTCCAGTTCTCGTACGTTTCCCGGGTACGGGTGATTCATCAGGATGCCGAGCGCCTCGGGCGTGATGCCGGCGACGTCCTTTGCCTTCATTGCAGAGAGGCGCGCGATGAAGTGATTGACGAGCAGGGGAACGTCCTCGATGCGCTCCCTGAGAGGCGGCAGATCGAGTCGAAATACGTTGATGCGGTAATACAGGTCTGTCCGGAAGCGGTTCTCGTGCACCAGTTCCTCGAGATTCCTGTTGGTGGCAACCAGGACACGCACGTCAGCCTTCACGGTCTGAACACCGCCAAGCGGCTCGAAGGTCTTCTCCTGAAGCACCCCGAGAAGCTTGGCCTGGATATCCGCAGTGATGTCTCCGATTTCATCAAGGAAAATCGTCCCTCCCTGGGCGCGGGCGAACCGGCCCGGCTTGTCATGACGGGCGCCGGTGAAGGCTCCCGCCTTGTAGCCGAACAGCTCGGATTCCAAAAGGGTGTCAGGAATGGCCCCGCAATTTACCGCCACAAACGGGGAATCCTTGCGGCGGCTCAGATTATGGATGGCCCGAACTAGCAGGCCCTTACCCGTTCCGCTCTCCCCGGTGATCAGGACCGTACTGTCGCTTTCTGCAATGGTGGGGACGATATCGAAGATGTGCTGCATCTTGGCGCTCTTACTGACAATGTCCCTGAAGGTGTGCCGTTTGTCGAGCTCCTTGCGCAACTGCTCGACCAGAGTAAGGTCGCGAAAGGTTTCGACACCACCCACGACTCTTCCCTGTTCGTCTTTCAACAGCGCTGTGGAGATACTGATGGGCACCCTGTCACCTTTGCTGTTGACGATGCTGATTACCATATTGATTATGGGGGTTCCTGTTTCCTTGGTATAGCACAGAGCACAGGCCTTGGCGCAGATATTGCTTCGAAACACTTCATGGCAGGGCCTGCCAAGAGCCTCTTGCTTCGGTACTCCAGTGATCTCTGAGGCGGCCTGATTGAAGTAAATGATCCGCCAGTTTTCATCAACGCAGAATACCCCGTCGCTGAGACTGCACAGAATGGTCTCAAACCACTCGGGTGGCAGGGGTTTCTTCGAGTAATGCTCAGAAAGTTTATTCATGGCCCTATTACCTTTGATAGGTAGTTGGATCGCACCTGCATCTTTCGCATTTTTCCCTTTTCAAGGGTAGTGAAGGCTTACCCGAATTTACTAACTCAGATTCAGAGGGTGCGTCAACAAATATATCTGCGGGGTTTGGGTCTCGGTGGCGAGAATTCTGCGTCGATTTCAAGACAGATTCTTTGCGTGGCGGGATGGCCACTATGCGGCTGCCGATGACCAGAGTGGATTGTACGGGAATTATGGATTCCCTGAGGTTTGGTGATGTTCTCCCTATAGTCCCAGAGCAAAAAGGAACCCTCCCACCGCCAGGCCAAAGAATAAATTGAACATTTTGACGAGCAATGAATCTTTGATGCTGTATGAAAGCAAGGGAATCATCCCGTGCCCATCCTGGACAAATGATGTGGTGAAAAGCACGGAGAAGGGTATCATACCCTGGGCGTACATCATCACAAATACCAGATGCGGGCCCGATTCCGGAATGATTCCAATGAGCGCCCCCAGCACCAGGACCCACATCAGATGTTGGCGGACAAAGGCATCCAGATTCCAGAAAGCCAGCCCGCAGTGCACAAAAAGCAAGGCCCCAAAGCTCCACAGGAAAACGCGGAAAAGGTGCCTCTTGATGATGTGGTCCCAGATGTGTCCATGGAGATAGTGTTCAGAGGCAACCAGAGCAATGTAAAGCGAACAGAAAGAAAGACATACGAAGGTGAGCCTCTTCCAGTTCCAGGAGGATGGGCCCAGTATCCCCAGACAGACAACCAAGAGAAAGGAACCAATAAGTACGAGTAAAAGAAAGCGCGTAAAAGATAATGATTGAAGGTGTGCCCAAAAATTCTTTGGTGTGAAAATGTCGGCAATCGTCCCCGGCTTATCTGAATTATCTGTTTCCAGAAGGCAGTGGTCACACTGCGCCATAGCACAGGATTCACATGGAATGATGCCCAGGACCTGGATAATCTTGTCACTCAGCCAGGCAAAGAAAATCCCCGCAACAAAAAGCATTCCAAAAAGAGCGAGGGCGGTACCCGGAAATTGGCTGAGCATCACAAATGCCTCGTCCCCTGATGTGGCTATCATGCCACCCACAAGAGCACCGAAGGTGATCACCCCGTGGACGTAGAGACTGACGTTCATGAAGGCCCCGAGGCAGCCTGGAGTAGATCCGAGGAAGGAGGCCAACGAGTACTGCCGCCACCGGCCCCCTCGCATAATCGCCGACATCCGGCTGTTGGTGGCGGTTTCAATGAAATCGACCAGAAGCATCATCACAAACACGAAGACGGTGATCATCACTGCATCTTTAAAAACCGCTGCAATTTCCACTGGCTACCATCCATCACCCGGTTGCGGTACCCGACAAAGAGTTATCCATCGGCACAGGCTCACCTCCACCTTTACCCTCTTAAATTCCGCCTGGAAGCGGACCCTGCGAAGCGAGGATTTAACAGGGTGATTCCTCCCCCGTCGAGGAAGGAGGAAATAGTAATATTTCCGGACGGGCACTCGCTAGGTGAGAGGAGGTAGGGGGGCCTCCCATGCCGGCTTCTTGAAGTATAGCACCAGGAGGCCCCCGGGGCAGGAGGGAACCAATGCCCGTCACTATTCAGCAGCACTTCTGCCAATTTGCCGCAGCCAATTGAGCGACCCACGTTGAGCCGTTATTTCCTCCTTCTCGACGCTGATATTGGGACACACCTGACACTGTGGGCCCGTACAGATACCCCCCTTGTATCCAACACAGCTGCTTGCCAACATTCACCGCCACGGGGTCGCGTGTGGCTAAAACTCAGCTTTGCAAAGGGGGGCAAGGGGGGATCTCCGAGCGCTTCAAAATCCCCCCTGTATCCGAATGCTGTTCCCATGGGGTGGAACTGCGATCAAAGATTCGCCTTCTTGAGATAAGGTGTGCCGCGCTCCGCTTGGCACACCCTACATGAGAGTGTAACAAAAGGTAGCACCGTCTCCACTGTCATGTGTAGTCACAGATCAACACACCGTCCAAATGGTCCAGTTCATGCTGGAACACGCGGCCCCAGAGCCCGCTCAGTTGAAATCCTATTCTTCGGCCGCTGGGATCGTATGCACGTACCCGGAGCGTGCGTTTCCGAGAGAGGTTTAAAGTGACTCCCGGCAGGCTCAGACACCCCTCGACCAACTGAGAGTGCCCTTGATACCTGGCGATTTCAGGATTGACGAAACTGACAACGTTGCCATCAAGCTCACAGAGGAAAAACCGTCTCAAAATCGCCACCTGTGGGGCTGCCAAACCTATCCCTTTGTGCGCGCGCATCAGGAGCAACATCTCGTGCAGCATGTCCTCCAGGGCACTGCCAAACTCTTCTACCGGCTGACACATCTGCCGGAGAACGTGGTCAGGATAAATCCGTAACGTCAACCTCCGGGTAGGCCCGGACAGGGGCGCTTTCTTTCCCCTGACCTCCTGCTGATGGCAGGCTGTGGCTCACAGCCGACGTTGCAATTTGGGTCGCTCCGTGCCCGCAAATGAGCGCAGAGAGATCGCTTGTCTGGGACAGATATCTTCACACAAACCACAACCGATGCATTTTCCTGGATCGACAACGGCAACCGCGGCGGAGGACTCCCTACCTTCAAAGGCACCCAGACGCCGATTGATAAAGTCGAGCTGCCCCTTCAATTGGTTGAGCCGTGACTTCAGGTGCTCGATCTCTCCACCAGAGGAGGGTTGCTGTGAACGGAGCCTCGGGCGGGAGAGGTGAGCGGGCTGCCCGTGCCTTATCTGCTTGAGCCGGCTTCTGTCCTTTCTTGCACCGGTGGCGAACTGTTCATTTCGCCTATTGCTTTGGCCTTGCGGCAGCGGCGAACCTCCGGGTACCGTCGGCACTGAGCTCCGGGAAGCCGCATCTGACCTGTACGCCTCGACAGCTTGCCGCGCCGTGCCGCTGACCCCGTAAACCACCTCGATTCCGGCGGCGCCGAAGGCGTGAAGGGCATTGGGGCCACAGTTGCCGGTGAGTATGACCGAAACAGCCTTGTCCGCCAGGGCCTTTGCTGTTTGAGGCCCGGTACCGCCCCCTTGTATGAGGTTGGGGTTCGGAAAAGGCTCGAGTGCCAGGGTCTCTGGATCAATGATCAGAAAGTAGGGGCTGCGGCCGAAACGTGACTCAACTGAATCATCAAGCGTGGGGCCTTTGCACGTGACCGCGATTTTCATGATTCTTTTCCTCCCTTTCGAATTCCGCAAGAAGACAATGCCAGATACCCTTCATGGCCGAGCAGGCCGACCCGCCACCGTATTGGACAACGGTGTTTCCGAGTGCCAGGGCCTTTTGAACCTGGTGGTCGAACGGTATCCTGGCAATTACCCGAGAGCCCTCAGCCAGTGCAATCGTTTCGATCCGGTCAGACTGCTCAGGATTGAGATCGGCCTTGTTGATGGCAACGAGGGCAGGAATGCCGAAATGCCTCGTGAGACTGAGCACGCGTTCCATGTCGTGCACCCCCGAAACCGTGGGTTCGGTGACGATGAGGACCAGGTCGGCTCCGCTCAGCGAGGCAATCACCGGGCAGCCGGTCCCCGGGGGACCGTCGCTGAGGACGTATTCTGCTCGCAGTTTTCTCGCATGTTCTGCCGCGGTATTACGCACCTGGGTTACCAGTTTTCCGGAGTTTTCCTCACCGATACCAAGCCGGGCGTGTACCAGAGGGCCGTATTGGGTGGAGGAGACATACCAATTGCCCGTCACATTGATCCTGGAGCTGACGGCGTCGAAATCGCAGACGTGCTCGCACAGTCCGCAGCCTTCACAGGCCAACTCGTCCACCTGATAGGCCTGAGAAGAGTCCTCCGGGTGTATCGCACCGAAATGACAGGCCTCGGCACACAGGCCGCAGCCGGTACATTTTTCCGCGTCGATTCCGGCTTTTTCTCCTCCGATGAACTCGTGCGCCTCCCTGATCTGCGGTTTCAGCAGCAGGTGCAAATCGGCAGCGTCCACATCGTTGTCAGCAAGGACCTTGTTTTCTGTGAGAACGGCCAATGAGGCGACCACGGTAGTTTTGCCAGTTCCCCCTTTGCCGCTGATAACCGTGATCTCCTTGTGGTGCGTCGCTTCTCCTCCGGGAAAAGGGATAACCGCTGACGTGTCCACCTCGAAGGTTTCTTCATCGGGAGGTGCTGGCGGCATGGTATCGACTACTTGACGCAGAGCTGTAAAGATCTCCAGAAGATTGTCTTCGAATTCCCGAAAATCGTGTGCAAGGATGCGCCCATTGGAGTACGCTTCGGCGTATTCGCGTCGGTAGGGAATTCTGCCCAAAATGGGGACCCCTGTTCTTTCAGCATACTCGGCGATGAGTGTGTCGGTTCCGTCTGAACGGTTGACCACGATCCCTGTCGGAATCCCTTTTTCAAGGGTAAGACCTACGGCCAGCTTGAGATCATTCAGACCGAGAGGCGTCGGCTCCGTCACCAGAACAGCGACGTCTGTATCGGTTACCGTTTCCACTACGGGACAGGAAGTACCTGGCGAGGCGTCGAGGATATTGATGCTCGCCGGTTGAATGTATCTTTTCACGCCTCGAATAACTGCGGGTGCCATGACTTCTCCCACATTCAAGGTCCCGTGTGCGAAAAAGAAGGGTCCGTGGCCAGGGGCGGCCTGAATGCGGCCGATTTGCACGGGCTCCTCCTCAAGGGCTTCTTCCGGGCAGATGTAGGAACAGACACCGCATGCATGACACAGTTCGTTGAATATCAAGACCTTGGATTTGACCACCGCGATGGCGTTGTAGCGGCAGGCTTCGGCGCACTCGCCACAGCCTGTGCAGCGGTGCTCGTTCCATGCCGGCTTCATCACCTTTACCGCCTCCTCCTCAGAGAATGCCGGTTGGACGAACAGATGGTCGTTGGGCTCTTCGACGTCGCAGTCAAGGAGCCTTACAGCATCTCCGTGACGACTCAACGCATAGGCGAGGTTGACTGCAAACGTGGTCTTGCCGGTTCCTCCCTTGCCGCTTGCAACTGCAATGTTCATTGGAAAACCTCCTGAATTCCGCTTGCGACCTTCTGCGATCACTCCTGGAACAAGACCATCAAGTGTTACAGAAAGCAGGGTTTGCCATCCTGGAACATGAACTGGATCTGATGAAAAAAGATGTCAGGCTGTGCTATCCACTGGATCTCCGGGAAAATCAGGTTTGTCCTGGTTCAATACCAACGTGCCGTCCAGGAAATCCATACTCTCTATAGTTCCTTGAACGAACTTTTCCTCCCCCATGAGTCCGGTGAGCAGAAATCCTCCATTTTTTGTCTTGATGTGCGCCACATCTCCCATAACCTGTTCCCTGTGGCCGCTTGTATTCCTGTAGACGGTACTCAGACACATATCTCCCTCCCGCTTCTATCTCGGATCCTCGACAGCAAGAAGTCCAGAACCTCTCCCGCCGCCCGGGATGCATCGCCCCGGTTGAAGGCTTTGCCTTCCAGGCCCGCCGCAAAGACTCCGGGATCCTCCGGAATGACCCCGGCGGTCTCTATGTCTCTCTTCTGGAGTTCTCCCCTCAATTTCTCCGCCAGACTTTCGGAACTTATCTTGTTCAAAACAGCCCAAAGATTCTTGTCCATTCCGGCGGCAAGACCCCGTATTTTTTCAGCTACGGTAATAGATTCGAACGACGGCTCCACCAGAACGACAACACCGTCGAGGCTGGTATCGATTCCCCTGCCGAAATGCTCAATACCGGCCTCCATATCAACGACGGCTATTTCATTTTCATGCAATACAAGCTTCTTGAGAAACTCGCGGCTCAACACCCCCATAGGGCAGGCACAGCCTTCAAGTGCCTGAAGGATTTTTCCAATCGATACAAGCGCAAGTCTGTTTCTTCTGACAAGGTACTGAGAAGGAATATCCTCTACAAAGATCCGGTCTTCGGCCAGCACTTCCGGTTGCGCCATCTTCTCTTTCAACCTGCGCTTGCCTCCGAGAAGCTCCATGAGCGGCACGGGCGCCTTTTCGAACCCGAGCATTCGAAACAGCGAGGTATTGGACTCATCTGAGTCGACCACAAGCACTTTGAAAGCGCGGGCTTCAGCCTGGCCGGCCAGCAAGCTGACCACAGTGCTCTTGCCGCTTCCTCCTTTTCCGCAGACCGATATTTTCACTGGCTGCTCCTTTCTCTGTTTTTCTATCGGGCACCCATTGGCGTTCGCAACCATGTTCGAGAAGGCCAACAATCAGCCATTTAACTCAAGTTTCGCACCCCAACATCTAGTAGGAGTCAAACACCCCAAAGTCTCCTCCCCCTTGACGGGGGAGGATTAAGGAGGGGGTGACAAAATAAAAAGGAAATGAACCAGTTAATTGTTCCCCCTCCCCTTAATCCCCCCGCGAGGGGAGGGGGAGTGTGTTGGATTGCTGTAAGACTGGTGTGAACTCACGAAATGAATTGGGTGCGGCTCTTTTAGAACGACATTAAAGTTATGAAAAAACAATAAGTTTGCTTTTCTATGCTGCCAAAGTTAGGGGTTCAGTTTCTGACATATAGCCTCGATGAAACGATATGTGCATTTGATTAGTTCCAAGTAATGCTTCACTCAAGTTTCGCACCCCTTGATTGGGGGTAACCAGTATAGAAATTAGGGTTTTTT
>JBKHJD010000052.1:0-10541 GCA_046538315.1 Syntrophobacteria bacterium | reverse complement strand
CGCCAAAAGGCTAATGAATACAACAAATTGTACAAATTCCGAGACGTTCAATTAATCCAGTCGTCTGAGCGTTTCGTGATTGGCAGCGCTCGGTCATCCATGCTTTTGCGGCAATCTTCAACGGCCTACTGGATCAATCACGTTGATGTGGTATACCAAGCGGTACCTCGGCGTAGATTAGCCTGCAATCCCACCTCCTGGCCTGAAAAATCCATAGGAAAATCAAACCCATGTAAGAATACTGCACTTTATCTTCCATGTCAAAAACTTGCTGGCCTTTGGTACAATCAGATTTCGAGGAAAGGGGTCTGAAGACGTATGCTTCGAGTTTGAGCGTTTTCGTAGGCGCTCTCTTGCTGAGGTAATATATGCCCGAGTTTTACGAGCATGGTATAATATGAGCCAATCGCTTGAAGGAAAGCTCTTCCGAGCCGAAGTCTTCGAGGGCCCGTGGATCAGTTGATCACTGCCGAGCTCATTTTACCAGATCAAGTATCCCGCAGAGTCCACGGACGAAATAGATGAACCTAAGACTTACAAGGTCTCCTCGCGTCAAGAGCTACGCCGTACCTTCACCGACGATCGTAAGATGGATCTTTTGGTCCATTGAATGGCTTTCTCAGGCCATCCACGTATTTCCGATAGGACTCTTGTTACCTCTCGGTGTTTGCATCTGCACAACAGGCTTGACGCAGGCGGCCGCATCCGAACGCTCCATCGCCTACAGCCGGAAGCTGCCTCTTGTGGATGGCAAAAGGGTGGAGGGTTACGGCGGTACCGGCCGCATGCTCATCCAGGCACCTCCAGAGAAGGTATGGCAGGTGGCTCGGGATTTTGTATCCTATCCCCGGATATTCACCCAGATGCGTTCGCCCCGCATTGTCAGCAAACGGGTAGATGCCACTGAAGTGGCGTTTGTCGTGGATTTGGCCTTTTTGACCCTTCGCTACACCTCCCGGTTTGTGGTCGATTGCCAAGAGCAAAGGATGCAGTGGCAAATGCTGCCGGATGAGCAGGGTAAACTCAAGGTCAACGCCGGTTACGTAAAGATTGAGAAAGCCCCGGAAGGAGCGACGAAACTGACGTACAGTGTTGCCGGCGATGCCAGGAGGACATGGTTCATACCCGGATTCATAAAGCATTTTCTGGCAAAACGTGAACTCCTGAGGGCGATGCGCGATTTTCGGCGCTATGTGGAGAATCAAAAGTCGGGGGTCCGTTGTCAGTAGTCCGTTGTCCGTTGTATCAATGTTTTCATAGCCTTATTTCAGAAATCCTACCTGCTCACCAGGAAAAAGGAAACGAACCACGGAGGCTTAGAAAAGTTCATAGCTCATAGCTGAAAGTTGAAAAGCTCATACGGGAAAAAACGTTGGTCTCCTCATCGTCTCTCCCCGTCTCGGTCCCGCCCCATCACCGCGTCCTACGTCTTGGTATCTATACCTGGTGCCTAGTGCTTACTGCCTAGTGCATAGTATCTCTCCTTATGCCCTATGCCCTTTCTTTCGGAGGTTCCGATACCGCGCCAGGGCCCAGAGCGGGAAGTACTTATCGTAGCCGTGGTACTTCAAGTAGAACACCCGGGGAAAACCCGGGGCGGTGTAGAGTTCATCGTGCCACAGGCCGTTTTCCTGTTGGTTGCGGAGGAGATATTCAGCACCACGGTACACCTCAATCGAATCGGCCTCTCCTGCAGCCATAAGCCCGAGCATCGCCCAGGCGGTGTGGAATGAGGTGCTCTCACAACCACCGCCGGCCAGTGCCGGGTCGAAGTACGTGTAGCACGACTCACCCCAGCCTCCGTCGGGACGCTGAAGCCGCTTGAGCCAGTTGACCGCATGCTGGATGTATGGCTGGCTCGGGTGTTCGCCGGCAGCCTCCAGGGCCACCAGTACCGACCAGGTGCCGTAGATGTAATTGGCGCCCCACCGTCCAAACCAGCAACCATTGGATCCCTGTTCGTTACGCAAGTACTCGAGGCATGCTGCCAGGCCGCTTCTATGCTCCGGATGCCCGAGGGCTGCCAGCAGAGTGGCACAGCGGGCGCTGACATCACTCGTGGGTGGATCCAAAAGCGCGCCGTGATCAGCGAAGGGGATTTCATTGAGATAGTAATGGGTGTTGTCCACGTCAAAGGCGGCAAAGCCGCCGTTTTTCGATTGCATTCCAACAATCCAGCGAGCGGCGCGCTCGATCGTTTTTTGGTACCGTTGCGGCTCGGCCAGATGCATGGCCCAGGCGACCACGGCAGTATCATCAAGATCAGGGTAGTGCGGGTTGCGGAACTGGAAAGGCCAGCCGCCACCTTTGAGGTCGGGACGGTCTCTACGCCAATCCCCGGGTTCATCGAACAGCTGCCGCTGTTTCAACCAGTCCAGGGCCTGCAGGGTCTCTTCTTCGGCTTCGCCCTCGGCTGCCTCCAGCAGCGCCAGACTACTCAGGGCTGTATCCCACACCGGTGAGAGACATGGCTGGCAGTAGGCGGACTCTTCATTGATAACCAGAAGATTCTTCAACGCCTGCCGGGCAGCCATACAGTACGGATGATCCGGGGCATAGCCCAAACAGCTCAGAGCTTCCAGGGCATTGACCATTGCCGGGAAAATCGCCCCAAGGCCGCCTGTATCGTTGAGTCTTTCCACAAGCCACTGCTCGGCCTTTGCCAGGGCACGGCGGCGCACCCAGGTGGGGAGGGAATGCTCGAGGAGCCGGCCCATCCTGTCCAGACTCAGAAATAGCCGGTTCAAGGGGGAGCGGACGGGAAAGTAATTTTTCTCTTGCTCCGGTGGAACAGTGAAGAGTTCCCGGATGTGGACCTGATTCGGATTTCTGGCCTCCGGTTTCAGAGTACACAGGATAAACAGTGGAACCATCACTGTGCGGGACCAGTACGATACCTTGTTGGTATGGAACAGAAACCTCCGCGGCAACAATATAATCTCTACCGGGATGAAAGGGACACCACGCCACGGGATCTGGCCGAACAGCGCCAGGGCGATGCGGGTGAAGACATTGGTGCGCGCTGCGCCGCCATGGCGCAAGACGGCTTTTCGGGCCTTTACCATGTGTGGGGCAGCAGGGCTGTCTCCGGCCAACTTCAGAGCAAAGTACGCCTTCACAGTGCAGCTCAGATCCATTGCACCGCCACGATACAGGTTCCAGCCACCATCCTCACACTGGTTCGCGCGGATGTAGACAGCGATTTTTCTCTGAAGCTCTTCGTCGATTTCGTCCATGTAGTGCATCATCATGATGTATTCCGCAGGAATCGTACAGTCTGCTTCCAGCGGGAAACACCAGTATCCCTCCGAATGCTGGAGAGCGAGCAGGGCATCCCGGGCTCTGCTGACGGCCTGCTCGAGCTCCTGCTCAAAGAGACGTTCAGGGGATCTTTCCGGCGATGCGGCCGGAGCTACAACAAGGGAAGAGCTCATAGTATAGATACCACCCTGATGTTTTTGTTAAAAATTCAGTAATACTATCAGCTACAGTTTCGGGGTGCAATGAAAATAGTGACCTGGGCTCCTTTTAGCAGTGCGGTTTTCCAGATTGTGCCCGCTCAAAATCTGCACCAGGATCGCGGCGGCTTTCACGTCTCGGCGTCTCATCCAGGGGCTCCGATAAGATCCGCTGACGTTGCCATGCGTGCCGCCCTTCTGTTATCTGCCAGGCGATAAGACCCGGTATTCCCAGCAAAAGCTCCCGCACCCGTTTGATCAGGGAAAGTGCCAGAGACAACTCCGGACCGAGACCGAGAAAGGCGCCGAGCACGAGGTAGCCGCCCTCCTGCACCCCCAGCGCCCCAGGTACCATGAAGGCGACAGCTCGCACCGCCTGGCCCAGACTTTCCAGGAGGAAGGCATCTCTGATGCTCACGGGATTGGCGAGAAAATACAAGGCCAACCATACTTCACCCACACCCACAATCCACGCGCCCAAACGCCAGAGAACAGCGGTGAGCATCCCCACACGGTTCCGGTAGATCTTCAGGATAGCATGGTCAAGGGCCGTAGCTCCACCCACTAGAAACTCCCGGTTCCGCTGGGTGGCAAAACGGGTGAAAATGTGAGCAAGCCTTCCGAAGAGCCCCAAACGCTGAGCCAGGATAAATCCGCCGACAAGCAGCGCCATAATGATGAGACCCACGAGAACGGCACGGTCTACCTCTCGGCCCCCACGCTCAAACAGCAGGCAAACACCCATGAAGGTAAAGACCATCTGAGTGGCCACAGATACCGTGAGCTCCACGACGACGCTCCCGCCGGCAACAGCCCCTGCGACACCGCGGAAAATGATCAGTCGAGCCTTGGCGAGATTTCCCCCAACCTGCGCTACAGGGAGAAGCGTGTTGATGGACTCGCCGATCCAGCGAGCCCGCACCACAACTGGCAGGGAAACATGTTGAACGGAGGACAAGAGGCGTTGCCAGGCGAGGGCGGCCATCATGAGCGGCACCGAGTGAAACAGAGCCACCCAGATGACGCCCCACCCGCTCACAGCCAGAGTGGTGGCAACATCCTCAAAGCCGTGATAGACGATGAGGAAGGTAAAAAGCGTCAGCCCGCCAAGGAAGAGCAGGTATGCGCCTGTCCTCCTCATCCTGCCCTCACAGAGCGCAAAGGCCACAGGGAAGAGGGACCCGTGCCATATTTCGATACACGAGGTTTCCCCGGGCGCGGTAGGGACGAGACCAGTTGGAGCGGCGAGGTGTCTCCGGCAGGCTATTATGCATCGATATTCATCCCTGTCTCACCTGAAGGTGCGCTCGGCGCGTTTACCCAGGTACCCATTGTCGCGAAACCACGCCACCGCATCTCGCAGGGCCTCGCCTTCCGGTCGAGGATTGAAACCGAGTTCACGTTTCGCTTTTTCCACGGAGAAAAACATTCGCTTCCTGGCCAGCCGCAGCCCGTCCATGGTGACGAAAGGCTCACTGCACCCGGAAACTCGAGCCCAGGCCTCGGCCAGGTAGGCAACGGGGAGTACGGCGTGGTGGGGCAGGCGCAGACGCGGCTTCGGACGGCCGGTGATTGCCGCAAGCTCCGTCAGGATCTCTTTGAGGGTCATATTCCGAGCGCCCAGAATGTATCGGTGGCCGATGGTGCCCCGCTCGAAAGCCAGTACGTGACCGACGGCCACATCATCCACATGAACCAGGTTCAAACCTGTATCCACATACGCTTTCATCTTGCCGGATGCAGCCTGGATGATCATGCGTCCGGTGGGGGTGGGTTTGATGTCTCGGGGGCCGACAGGGGTAGAGGGGTTGACGACCACCGCTGGAAGGGCCTTCTCTGCTACCAG
Source organism: Syntrophobacteria bacterium (assembly GCA_046538315.1). Taxonomy (GTDB): domain Bacteria; phylum Desulfobacterota; class Syntrophobacteria; order BM002; family BM002; genus JBKHJD01. The sequence continues at coordinate 5,237 of JBKHJD010000052.1, read as the reverse complement.
CCTCCGCACCTCGGCCTCGGCAAGAAACTTGGAACGCTTGTAGTGACCGACCATACAGGCCAGGCTCACCGGGGTGCTCTCATCGGCGGAGGTTCCATCTGGGTTGAGTCCCAGGGTGGCTACACTGCTGGTATAGACGATGCGCTCTACCCGAGCCCCGAGCGCGGCCAGCATAACATTTCTTGTCCCGGTGACGTTGGTATCGTATATCTCCTCGGGCCTGGGGACCCATAAACGATAGTCCGCTGCCAGATGGAACAGGGCGTTGCAATCAACCAAGGCCCGACGCAGCGACGCCGGGTCGAGCAGGTCACCGGGCACGATCTCCACCGGCAGTCCGGCCAGATTCCGGCGATCACTGTGCGGGCGCAGTAACACTCGCACCTCGTGACCCGCCTGAAGTAGCTGGCGCACCACCGCGGAGCCAATGAATCCGGAACCCCCAGTGATCAATGTGGTCATTGCTCTGGTTCGCGCACGTGACAAGGTTATGTTGCGGCTGAGCTGGCCCTGGATGCGGTTCTTCCAGCGGCAAGTGAGCTTTCATGGTGCGCCCGGCCCAGGTCGCGGAGGATAGGCACTTTCCCTGTGCTTACTCATCCAAGCTCACCTGTGGAAAAATAGCAAAGTTCCCTGATGCGGTCAAGCAGCCACAGCCTCGGGACATTTCCCTTGACAATCAGGCGCTTTGTGATAGTTTCCATTTTTTACTGTAAACAGAGAGAGATATCCAACCCGGGAGTGATGAATGGACTATAAAAAGACGCTCAATCTGCCCCGCACCGATTTTCCCATGAAGGCGAATCTAGATAAGCGGGAGCCGGGTATCCTGGAGCAGTGGGAGAGGATGGATCTCTATGGCCGCCTCAGGCAGGCGAGCAAGAACAGGCCGCGCTACGTGCTCCACGATGGTCCACCCTACGCCAATGGTCGCATCCATCTGGGCACCGCTCTCAACAAGATTCTCAAGGACATGATCGTCCGTTCTAGGCAGATGACGGGCTTTGACAGTGTTTACGTTCCGGGTTGGGATTGTCATGGTCTTCCCATCGAGCACGAGGTGGAAAAGGAACTGGGGCCGCGGAAAAAGGACATGAGCAAGCTGGAATTACGGCAGCACTGCCGCGCCTACGCCGGCAAGTTTACGGACATCCAGTGTCAGGAGTTCAAGCGACTGGGGGTCGTCGCCGACTGGCAGAGGCCCTATCTTACCATGGCATACGACTATCAGGGCACTATTGTCAGGGAACTGGCGAAGTTCATCACCCAGGGAGGCGTGTACAAGAGCAAGAAGCCCATCTACTGGTGTACCTCCTGCCGAACGGCACTGGCTGAGGCTGAAGTGGAGTATGAGGAACGGCAATCGCCTTCCATCTACGTCAAGTTTCCGCTGCCCGCTGAGCAGAGCCACAAGCTGCCGGCTCTCCCCGGCAAGAACGTCTTCGTGCTGATCTGGACCACCACGCCCTGGACCATTCCGTCCAATCTGGCCATTGCCCTGCACCCTGATTTTGCTTATGCAGCCGTGGAGCTCGGTGACGAAGTTTGGCTCATGGCAGAGACTTTGGTGGAAGCGGTGATGGCAAAGGCAGGCGCCTCCAACTACAACGTCCTGGCCCGAATCGCCTCCCGCGAACTGGAAGGTCTCGCGTGTCGGCACCCCTTTATCCAGCGCGATTCGATGCTCGTGCTGGGCTCCTATGTGACAATGGATACGGGAACCGGCTGTGTGCACACGGCGCCCGGTCATGGTCGCGAGGACTTTGAAACTGCTCTCCAGTATGGTCTGGAGGTGTATTCTCCGGTGGACGATGACGGCCGGTTTATGGAAGATGTGCATTTTTTTGCAGGTCAGTTCGTGTTTGACGCCGACAGAGCCGTCAGTGCAAAACTCGCCGAAGTCGGAAGCCTTGTCCACCAGGAGACGATTACCCACTCCTACCCGCACTGCTGGCGCTGCAAGAAACCGATTATTTTCCGCGCCACCGAGCAATGGTTTATTAGCATGGAGAACAACTTGCTCCGGGACAGGGCATTGGAGGCCATCAAGGAGGTGGAGTGGATACCCAGGTGGGGTCAGGAGCGCATTTACGGTATGATCGCCAACCGGCCGGACTGGTGTATTTCCAGGCAACGAGCCTGGGGGGTACCCATCCCCGTATTCTATTGCCGAAACTGTGGCAAAATCCTGGCCACATCCGAAGTGCTGGAGTACGTGGCATCCCGATTTGCGCGAGAGGGAGCGGACATCTGGTTTTCACACGAGGCCTCCGAATTGCTCCCACCCCAGAGTACCTGCAGCCAGTGTGGTGGCTCAGGCTTCATCAAAGAGATGGACATACTCGATGTGTGGTTTGACTCCGGCGTAAGCTATGCAGCTGTACTGGAGACCAGGGAGGACCTGCATGCCCCCGCGGATCTCTACCTGGAGGGAAGCGACCAGCACCGGGGATGGTTTCACAGCTCCCTGCTAACGGCAGTGGCCACTAGGGGCCATGCGCCCTATCGCGCCGTGCTCACCCACGGCTTCGTGGTGGACGGTGCGGGTCACAAGATGTCCAAATCTCTCGGCAACATCATCGCCCCGGACGAGGTCATCCAGAAGTACGGTGCCGAGATCCTCAGGCTCTGGGTGGCGGCGGAGGACTACCGGGACGACATCCGCATCTCGGAAGAGATTCTCCAGCGTCTGTCCGAAAGTTACCGGCGCATCAGAAATACCTGCCGGTTTGTGTTGGGAAATCTGAGCGATTTTGATCCCGAGTCCGATCGCGTTGAAGCAGATCTGCTGGAGCCACTGGATCGCTGGGTACTGCACCGGCTGCAAAAGCTGGTCAGAAAAGTAAGACACGCATACGATCGCTTTGAATTCCACAAGGTCTATCATGCCATCCACAACTTTTGTGTGGTCGATCTCAGCTCTTTTTACCTGGATGTTTTGAAAGACCGGCTCTACGTTTCGGCCGCTGCTTCCAAAAAGCGCCGTTCGGCGCAGACCGCCCTCTTTGAAACAGCGGCAACCCTGGTGCGCCTGATGGCGCCGGTGCTGGCCTTCACCGCCGAGGAGGTCTGGCACCATCTGCCCGCTTTCCGGGAAAAGGCGGAGAGCATTCATCTGGAATTTCTGCCCGAGCCGCTCTCGGCATACGAGGATGAGGCAGTCGAGGAGCAGTGGCGAAACATCCTGGATATCCGGGCAGAGGTCAATCGGGCTCTGGAGCTGATGCGCAAGGACAAGATGCTGGGCCACTCCCTGGACGCAGAGGTGACCCTGGGGCTATCCGGGCCACTGTTGAAAGAGCTGCGCGGCAAGGAGGGGCTTCTGAGTCAGGTTTTCATCGTCTCCCGGGTGCGGTTGCAAGATGCCGAAAGTCTGGATGGCGGCATCAAGGCAGGTACCATTCCAGGCATGCTGATTCAGGTGGAGCCAGCCTCGGGAAAGAAGTGCGCCCGTTGCTGGGTGCACCATGAGAGTGTAGGCACTGACAGGGAGCACCTGGAGATTTGCAGCCGTTGCCTAGAGGAACTGGGTTTTCCAGCACCGGAGTTTCACTAGGCACTATGCACTAGGCACTAAGCACACGGGCTGACATTGGGACACACTTAACACCGTGGGCACGCTAAGTCTCCGTTTTCATGTTACTACCGGGGCGCTTCAAAATCCCCCTAAATCCCCCTTTAAAAAGGGGGACTTTTTGGGCTTTACTGTCAAATGTCAGCAGTCCGTTGTATCACTGTTTTCATAAACATTAGGTTCAGACATCAGCCGGCTTTTTATCTACTCCTTCTTTCACATCCCCCCTTTGGAAAAGGGGGGTAAGGGGGAATTTCTGAGCAATTCCAACAAGGTTTTCCTGGTGCTGGCGACGGGAGTTCTGCTCCTGGACCAGCTCACCAAGGCAGCGGTAAGTTTCATCCTGGACATGCATGAGGTCCGACCGCTGATCCACGGGCTGGTCAACCTGACCAGAGTCCACAATACCGGCGCTGCCTTTGGTTTGCTGGCTGGCCAGGCCTCGCTACTGCGGACCGTGGTCTTTCTGGGGGTGTCGTTTCTGGCCATGGGCGTGGTGCTCTGGATGGTGCGGCAGCAGCGTCCGGATCAGAAAAGTGAGTTCGTGGCCCTGTCGCTGGTATTCGGCGGTGCTATGGGGAACGTCCTGGACCGGGCCCGTCTGGGAGAGGTAATCGACTTCATCGACATCCATTACCGCACGTACCACTGGCCGGCCTTCAACGTGGCTGATGCGGCCATCAGTACGGGTGTGGTGCTTCTTTTCTGGCGCCTGGCGTTTTCTAGAAGGTAAGCAAGCATGAAGTGGGAAGAGCTCTTTGCGGAGCAACAGGCCTTTCAGGGTAGTTTATCCTTCTTCAATCAGGCGGTAGAAAAAGCGTGCCCGAATATTCAAGCGGTCGAGCCGGAAGTGTTGCGGCAAAGGGGGGAAAGGCGGAGCTGCCCTGATGGCCTCCAGGGCTCCCTGATCCAGGGAAAGGTGACCGGAGGATTTGAGTACCCTGCTACCCGCCAGTGAACCGCTGCCGAGGATACCAAACTCCACCAGAAGGTGCCCTTGAAAGTGCGCTCTCCGTGCCTGCTCGGGGTAGCGCCAATGTGCATAGATCTTCCGCTTGATCTTCCCGGTATAGTCCAGGTACTTTAATCGCTTGGTGTTGAGAGAGATAGTCTCCTGGCGATATTCGTTGAGTGGATTTTTTGGCCTGCGGGCGGCTTGAGCGCGCTCGCTCCCCTTTGAAGAAAACTCCTCTTGTCGGGGTCTTAGTGGTGTGGCGTCGATCAAGGATGAAGGCACCAGGAGGTCAACCATGATGGAATGGGAGAGATCAACCTGCACGTCCCAGCCCAAGGAACACAGGCCGGCCAGCAGCAATGCGTGCAACAGGAAAGATACCATGAGCGCTGCTGGCCACCCGTTGCGGGAGCGATTTCGCCCTTTGCCCATGGATGAACCTTGTAGACGAATGCCCGGTGAAAAGGAACATCACTCTACCATAACCGCCCAGGATCGGTCAACAATTCTACGTGGAGGGCATAGGGCATAGAGCTCTTGATTCACCACAGAGGCACAGAGAGCACCCCGGATTAAATAGCTTGGCATTTAACGGGGCAGGCAGAGGGAACTTCCTTTTTGCCCCGATCCCGCCAGAGGCGGGGCGATCGGGCAAAAGAATCCAGCCCTCCGGGCAGTAGAGAAGAGCTCATAGCTGTAAGCTCAAAG
>JBKHJD010000051.1:0-10548 GCA_046538315.1 Syntrophobacteria bacterium | reverse complement strand
TCCGCCACAGCAAAGATGCGACCCCCCAGACTGATCTCCTCTCCTGCAAGACCGGCGGGATAACCTGAACCGTCAAAACGTTCATGGTGGTGCAGAACAATTGGTATGACCTCCGCGTATGCGGCAATGGGCTCCAGTATACGAGCTCCCATGACCACGTGCTCCTCCATGAGTTGTCTTTCTTCTGCTGTCAACTTGCCCTCCTTGTCAAGGATTTCAGGGGGGATACCAATCTTGCCAAGATCGTGCATCAAGCCTCCCCGGTGCAGGTCGTCCAGTTCTTTCTGGCTGAGCCCCATAACCTGGCCTATCTTCACAGCCAGTCTTGTGACACGCTCCGAGTGCCCGGCTGTCCAGGAAGATTTGGCATCGATGGTCCGGGCCAGCGCGTACAGGGTACCCCAGTTGAGTTCATCCAGCTTTTCGATCAGCCGCGCATTGGAAAGGGCCACCGCCACCTGGTCGGCCAGCTGCCGGGCCTGTATCTGGTCTTCCTCACTACTGGACGCCGCTGGGTCAACGTAGCCCAGGCTTATCAGGCCAGAGAGCCGTCCATCAACGAATATGGGGAGCACAAGACACGATCTCATGCCTCGATCTGCAAGGGGCCCGAGATACTGCGGTGCCTCTTCTTCAATATCTACCAGAAGCGTTTCCGGGCTGTCGCGGAGGGCCTGCGCCTCTGAGCCCCGGAGCTCGATGGGCTGCAGCCACTTTTCGCTCCTGGGCTTGCTGTCCTTGATATAAAGCAGCCCTGCATATGCGCAATCGCCGTCAACAAAGGCAACTCCAGCACAGTCACAGGGAAAAAGCTCGCCCATACGGTTGAGCACAGTGTCCACGATTTTCTCGGTATCCAGCGCCGAAAGGATAGCCCGGTCGATCGCATTCATTGTGGTCATGGCCTTGAACTGCCGCCCCAGGCGGCTGGCCATGGTGTTGAACGAGCCTGCAAGTTCTTCGAGCTCATCGCCGCTCATGACCTCCACTCGAGTGTCGAACTTCCTCTCGGCTATCCGCCGCGTCCCTTCCCGGAGCTTTTCCAGCGGTATCAGACTCCTTCGGATCTGGCTGATGCTGAGGAGCAACACCACCCATAGAGAAACGAGTACCACCAGGGAGAAGGTCTTTTTAAATCTGGCCATCGGCGCCAGCACATGAGATCTCGGTTCACTGAGCACCACGATCCACTTCGGCGTTGCGAAGTTGTACTGCAAGAATACCGACCAGTATCGCGCTATATAATCTTCTCCCCCATGGTTCCACTCGAAGTGCCCTGAACTCGATTCAGTGACACCGGCGGCTTCACGCTCACTGAACAATTCTGGAACCGGAATCGAGGAAAAAAGCACGTTTCCCAGACGATCCAGAACGCACAGCTCCGTCATGGGAGGCACGGGGTTTTCTCCGGATTCACCCCACAGGTACGCGGTATTCACCTGCGCCAGGAGGACCCCCCGGTCAAAATCCTGCGGATCGAGCGCCAGGGTAAGAAAAACTCCAGGCGGGCGCCCGGGATGGCATTCGGTGCCCACCACGGCCTTGCCCGAGGTGAGGTACTCCTTCTCCTCCGCGGTGGGCTCGGCTGGACAATCAATGCGGCCACCAAGGAGAGATCTACTTCTTCCCCCACTGGTGACCAGTGCCAGCGCCTCGAAAGGCTTCTTGGAGCGATCGGTGAATTCTCGGAACGGCAGGTTGTAGCTGATGCCAGCATTTCTTTTCAGTTCCGAGGCGAACATCCTCATCTCAGCTTCAAGAAACAGGAGTCGCTCCACAATGGTCATGCCCATCGCCTTGCTTGCCTGGTGCAGCCGTCTTTGGCTCTGCTTGTGGAGCTGTCTGCTCACGTGGGAGAAGGAGAGGATGGACAGGGCCGCAATGGGAAGGAGGGCACAGGCGATAAAGAGCATGAAAACTCGACGTGCCACCTTGCTTTGCAAAAACGCCTTTTCAAGCTTCATGATCTTTTGACTCTGTCATCTCAGTACTTCCAGGCCAATCCCACATACTCTCCGTCATTGGCGCGGATGGTATCGTCGTAACTCACTGGTGCGGTGAGAGGCGTTTCAGTTTGCCCGTCTTTTCCGTTGCTATAGAGGTCGTAGTCGGAATTCAGGGGAACCAGAAACTTGTCCTTTCTCATCATGCCTTTTCCTTTGATGTTTGCAAAATTGAGGTACGCATATGGATTCCCCCATGGATCCAGCAACCCTGCCCGGCCGATATCGCCGAGGTCATCGGGCAGGGCGCCTTCTTCTAATTCGTACAGGGTGATTTCTTTCTCCAGTAGACGGATTTCAACCATGGCCCGGGTGTTTTGCGCCTTCTCGATGTATTCACCGTAGGCGGGGATACCGATGATGGCGAGGGTGGCAATTAATGCAATTACCACCATCAACTCCACCAGGGTGAAGCCCCCACAACTTCGCTTTTGTTTCAGTCTGAAGGTGCACACGTCAACCCGGCGCACTTGCACTGCTGGAAAATGTACCGGCCGAGGTTCCAGGCATTTCTCCGCCCGTCCGTGCAGAGGACGCCGCAGGCCCCGGAAGCTCCCCTTGCCCGGTAAACGCTGCAGGCCTGGCGCAGATCGGTGTCAGGCCGCACTGGCAGATCGCTGCACAGAGGGCGTTGCGCACAGCTCTCCGGCGAGATCTCGGTTCTTCTGCCCCGGCAGCCCGAATATCGCGCCGCCTTGCACCCCACCCGCTGCGAGATTCATGCCATTTACCCGAAACGCGCGGGCTGCTGCATCCTCCTGGAAAAATGCGCTCTTCTCGACAGGCTCTTCAAGAATTCGCCCCCATCGTGGAGTAGATGAGAACTGACCGATTGTGCGCACCATGGACCTTCATTGTCACAGGTTTCTTCCCCCCCGTATACCCATTGCTTCATGGGCCGGTCCCCGCCTGGCCGGCCACCGCTGCCTCTGCTTGCTTCACAGCTTCCGGATCACCCAGGTAGTAGTGGCCAAGCGGTTGCAACTCGTCGTCAAGTTCGTAGACCAGCGGCACACCGGTTGGTATGTTCAGTCTGGTAATCTCCTGGTCGGAAATCTTGTCCAGATATTTCACCAGGGCCCGCAAGCTGTTTCCATGGGCAGCTATGATTGCCCTTTTGCCGCTTTTCAGCTCGGGTGCGATCACGCCATACCAGTAAGGGATAAACCGCTCCACGGTATCCTTCAGACACTCCGTTACCGGTATGTCCCGCTCCTCCAGGCCATTGTAGCGGGGATCGTTGCCCGGGTACCTTTCGTCACTCCTGTCGAGAGCTGGAGGACGAATATCATAGCTTCGGCGCCACAGGTGCACCTGTTCGGCCCCGTGCTTTGCCGCCGTTTCAGCCTTGTTCAGCAATTGCAGCGCTCCGTAATGTCTCTCGTTTAACCGCCAGGATCGATATACCGGAATCCACATCAGGTCCATTTCATCCAGGACAATCCACAGGGTCCGTATTGCCCGCTTGAGCACAGAGGTGAAGGCAATATCGAAAAAATAGCCCTTTTCTTTGAGAATCCTTCCCGCTCTGTGCGCCTCGGAGATTCCCTCCTCCGACAGATCCACGTCCGTCCAGCCGGTGAATCGGTTTTCCCGATTCCATATACTCTCTCCATGCCGCAGAACTACCAGCTTTGCCATGGCCTTATGTCCTCCCAGGTACTTGCCTGCCTCCTTTCGTTCTCATTTCCTTGCCGACTTTTCTCTTCGTTTCATTGCTCGCCTCCACCCGTGCCTGCTCTGGGGTAGCTTTATCCGGTACCCATCCAGGGTATCGGTTCTGCATCTGGCGACGCATAAGCTTAACTGGGGTTGTCTCGTGCTGCACACCTGGCAGCATGGGGCGGTTTTCAGTACTCAAGCTCTTTGAGCTTCCTGATCTCCTCCCGGCCCTGCTGCCGACTCTCTACGGGGATGAGCATCTGCTCACCCACCACATAGAGCCCCTTTTGCAGCTCTACAATTCTGAGGTCCCCGGATATATCCATCATCACACCTTCCACTGAGGTAAAATTCTCCATCGGTTCCTGCTCCTCTGAGATAATTTCCGCTGACAATCGAGTTTTCGGCCTCACCTTTACATGGGTTCAGCCCGTAGCGCTTTGCCCCTGCCGGGGCAGCCCCGCACCAGGAGAGTCCACCGTCAGAAGTCCTTCGAACTGATGGCGCGACAAGCCTGTGCCTTCGTATCATATCCGAAACCCATCGTAACGCAACATAGATTCTTGCATCACCTCAGGCTTGCAGTGGACTTTGTTGACCTGCCGGGCGAGATGGGGTATTTTGCCAGTAGTATTCGCGGCCGGATTGCCGCGATACTGGTGCAGATAGTGGCTTACGCCTTCAACCATTTCATTTCACATAAGGGAGGAAGAGACATGGCAACGTATTTCATGTTTGGCAAATACTCGGCCGAGGCCCTGAAGGGAATCAGTGCCGAACGTACGCACAAGGCAGCGGAGCTCATCAAGAAGTTCGGAGGCGAGATCACTGCTATGTACGCCCTCCTGGGGGAAAATGATCTGGTTCTGATTGTGGACTTCCCGAATACGGACCAGGTCATGAAAGCATCGGTTGCTTTAAACAGGCTCACGGGCATCTCCTTCGCTACCTGTCCCGCAGTCACCGTAGAAGAATTCGACAGGTTGATGACAGAAGTCTAGAACGCAAGAGTGCACGTTCGGCAGTTTTGCCCGCTCCCATACCTTTGAGCCAGGTTTTACAGGAAAACTACGCGGGCCGCTTCACCTTCCGACCCCGCCCCAGGCGGGAGGGTGCCGCCTTTGAAAAATGGAGACATTGAAGTACTTCATAGCCGTTCTGGTTCCGCTTCTCATTATCATGGATCCCCTGGGCAATCTCCCTTTCTTTCTTCTTTTCACGGAACAGAACACTGCCGCAGAGCAGCGAAAAATTGCAGCGATTGCCTCCGGAACGGCCTGTATGATCCTTATCCTGTTTGCCCTCACCGGGGATTACATATTGCGTCTTTTTGGAATAACCCTTCCGGCCTTTCAACTGGCAGGGGGTTTTATCTTTTTCGTCTATGCCTTGCAGATGCTGCGTTTGATTCCCAGCGGCATAAAGACCACAGACCAGGAGGAGCAGGAGAGTGTCACCAAGGAGAATGTAGCCATGGTACCGCTGGCTACCCCTTTATTGGCAGGCCCTGGCGCCATAACTGCTGTTCTGGTCTGGCAGAAAAGCTCTGATCAGACCATGAGTATTCCTCTGCTGCTCGCAGCGATTGTCATGGCCTGTGTCATTGTCTTTGGTGTCTTTTACTTCGGGCAATGGATTCGCAAAATCATGGGGCTTGGCGGCATTCGGGTGGTTACTCGACTGATGGGGCTACTGCTTGCGGTGATCGCCGTTCAGTTTATGGTGCGTGGTTTTCAACAAATTCACTAGTCCTGGGCGGCGTCACTCAAGCGCTTCTCTTCGGTATATAACTCTTGAGGGGACACTCACTGGAGCTGGGGCAGCCGCCGCAGTTTCGGGGGTGCGTGAGACAACCCTGCAAACGAGCGTAGGAGGCTGCTACAGCGGCCCCCCTCCTCTCGTAGCTTCCCTCCACCTCCGCCATGATCAATCCTTTCCCTCCCTTGATATCAGTAATGCCGGCATGGGAGGCATTTTTCAGGCCTGCCTCTTTCGCCTGGGCAAGACATCTTCCCATGAGCTCCCTGGTCGCCCCACGGTGCTCCTCGAGGACAAAGTTCGGTCTGAAGGCGAGAAAACAAACAGGAAGATCTCGTGATATGCCGGCAAGGAAGCGGCAGAGGGGGCCAATGTCCTCCTCGTTCATCTCGGGGAGTGCGACGATCCTGAACTCCCACAGCTTCTCCCTGGCCTGCCTGGCAACAATCTCGGCGTTCCGCAGCACAGGCTCAACCGGCGCACCGGTGAGGGCTCTCATGGTGTCGTCGTAAAAGGCCTTGATGTCAAAGGTTATGGAGGTGGCGAAATCCAGGATCCTTTTCAGTGACCTCTCCGTCATAAAGCCGTTGGTGTCGAAGTTGACCTTCAGTCGAGGTCTCGATTTCCTGGCCTCTCTGACCACCTCTTCTATGAACGGGAGGTGGACAGTGGGTTCACCACCGGAGAAGAAGATCCTGTCTGCTCCCATGAGCCTTCCGTAAGGAGACTCCAGCATCTCGATGGACTCGAGCGCGAGAGCCCGTGGATCCACATAGCCGTCCACTGCCATCTGGTTGTCTGGAAACTGTGATATGGACCAGTTCTGGCAGCCCAGGCATTTGAAGTTACAGCCGGCCGTGAAAATAGTATAGCTCTGCGGAGGAGCCGGATGGAGGGTCCTGGAGGCGACCACGGCAGCGCCCATACGGCAAATCCCCAACTCCCCGGAGGGACGGTCCGCACCGCACCGATGCTCACACAGGGTACATTGCTTGAGATCGTTTTCCAGGCCCGGATCGCTCATCGCCAAACACCAACAAACACTCCAGCCCGAAGCGTTTCCCTATAGAGGAAGTTTCAAAGATTCTTGCCTAATACACGCCGGGAGTCTTGCCGCCAGTATCTGCCCAGGATACACAGTGCGGACATGGTCGCCACCGACTCGATCAGCTCGGGCAAAGATACCCCCTCGTTAAAACCCCCGAGATGTGGACCGGTCTGTAGAACTATATCCCTGACCCCCTTTTCCGGCTGACCTCTTTCCTTACCGGCAGATCCCCTGTCTTCCAGGAAAGCCCGGAACTGTTCGTCGGTCATGACTCTCTGGTCGGCAACCCGCAGAACCTCTTCCATATGCCGGTCCACACCCATCTCCTCTATCATCCGACCCGTGAGCTCATCCACGTGAATGGGAGGGTCTCCTCTGAACTCCTCCCCGACAAATCCCTGGTAATAATTGAGAAAAACACCCTGGATAATCTCCGCCAACAGCTCCCTGTTGAAAAGATCGCGCGCGTCCGCGGCGTTCCCGGCTCTGACAAAGCCGATTCTTTCCCTGTCTTTGTTGCGAAAACAGCTTCCCGCTACGAGAAGCAAGCCCAGGAAATGGGTGCCGATATGGCGGTAGAGATCCCTGCTCCTGCCCTGAAAGCTAATGAAGTGTTCAAAATCCCTCATACCGGTACGCCCGAAATTGGGATATTTGCAGGAGTGGAGCCACCTGTCGAGCCTTCCTGCCCGAAACCACCTGTAGCGACCCTGATCATTTCTCCTGCATCTCTGAAGCCGGTTGTGAAAGAGGGGGATGGGTGCACAATGGACGATGCCGAGTGAGGCCAGCTTTGCCAGGACCCAGGCATTCCTGAACATGACCTCCTTGAACTCTGTCTCGGCCACCGGGCTCCGGTCGGCAGGTTCGTTCGCATAGGTGAAGTAGTCTTTGTCGGCTACATAGGCAACGGCATAGCCTTCCGGATGCACCCCTGTCACGTATTCGGCTACCTCTTTCAGGCTGAATACCGGAGCTCCCTCCATCCGAACGGGCCGAGGGATATCGAACCTCAACGGAAATGCATACCTCTCCGTACGAAGATGTTCCATCCAGAGGACTTCCCGGCACAAAGCCTCCGGAGCTTCCTTCGGCCGTCCGAATTTGAACACCAGCAGCTTGTCTCCAGGCTCACCGGGCACCACCAGACTCCGGCCGATACACCTTATGGCATGACCGGTAATCAGGCCCGCTTCATCCGCCACCTGGCCCAAATTCACCTCCGGCACATCTCCTATAGCGGTCTCCTTCAGCTCCGGCCCGTAAATTGAAAAGGGCAGTCCACCCAGAGCCTCGGCGGCCATCCGGTGCGCATGTCCGCCGGTAGTGCTCAAGACACGCTTGAGGGCAACGAAGGCCTCTGGCGGCATGGGCCCCCGTTTGGAATTGACGATTATGGCCGCCAGTGCCTCAGCTGCCTGGCGAAAAAGAAACAGGCCTCGCCTCTGTTGAGAAAACTCCGGGTCCTTCAGCAGCGTCTCCAGGGTGACAATGGTCTCGGAGTCTATGCACTGAGGATGTCTTCGAGCAAGACACTGCAAGTGGTAGACAGCATAGTACTTGGTCAAAAAATCGGCGGCCGCGTCTTTGATCTCGTGCTCGGAAACCGCTCTCTGTCTCCGTACATCAAGCTCTTTCATTCCTGTCTTCTCCAAGGAAGCTCTGCCACCCTGTAGCGGTTTGATCGCATGGGAGAATTTTTGCTACAATGCTTCCAACATGACCCTGGCAGCCACATGCAATACCTCTTTACCATATCTTGACGCGTATGGGGAGCAGGTTCCATGAAAGCAATGGTTTTGAAGGAACTCTCGAGCCTGCCGCAAAACAGGTCACCTCTTGAGCGAGCCACCCTGGCTGATCCTGTCCCGGGACCACGGGAAGTCCTGGTACGGGTTCTGGCCTGCGGGGTCTGTCACACCGAGTTGGACCAGATTGAGGGAAGAATGCCTCCGCCCCGCTTGCCGGTTGTATTGGGGCATCAAGTTGTTGGCAGGGTCGAGCAGACCGGCAGCAAGGCCCACAGGTTCAAAATCGGCGACAGGGTGGGAATTGCCTGGATCTTTTCAGCTTGCGGCCGATGCAAGCACTGCCTGGCTGGACGCGAGAATCTGTGCAGGCATTTCATGGCCACGGGAAGGGATGCCAATGGCGGCTATGCGCAGTATATGACTGTTTCAGAAGACTTTGCCTACGGCATCTCCGGGGTCTTCTCTCATGTGGAGGTGGCTCCCCTTTTATGTGCGGGTGCCATTGGCTATCGGGCCTTGAAATTAACGGGCCTCAAAGACGGGCAGAATCTCGGGCTCACCGGATTCGGCGCTTCCGCTCATATTGTCCTGAAGCTCGTCCGCTATCGGTATCCAGGATCCAGGGTCTTCGTCTTCGCCAGGAATCCGGGGGAAAGAGCCTTCTCCAGAGAACAGGGAGCTTTCTGGGCCGGTGATATCGCCGCAGAATCCCCTGAAAAACTTGACTGTGCCATTGACACCACCCCGGTGTGGAAACCGGTGGTAGAAACGGGGGTCTGTCTTTTCCTGCCCGGCCTCCGGCTCAGAGAGCCTACGCCTCGGAGAGGGTGACCGGGCATGAAAAGATCCCAGCCCTGCGGGCAAGTATCCAGGGGAACTTCGATGTCAGTGTCCCGGAGCAGTAGAAGCCCCGGAGGGGCTGAGGCGTTTGCCCCGAAGAAGCCCTTCGGGGCAAACCATGAAATCTCCTTTGCGTCCTTGGCATCTTGGCGGTTCAGGTTTTTGAACAATGCGAAGGGCAACGCTCCAATCTCTTCCGGCCCTGTGACCAGTTACAGCGAACCTTCCCAGAGGCTCGGGGCGCCCGCGAAGATCAGGCGGTGCGAAAAAGGAAAAAAACGAAGTCGTGCATTGAAACGCCAGGGTACATGGTCGTGAGCTATGCGTCTTTCGCTGATCGGTATGGCAGGAGCAGGGAAATCGTACTGGTCCATGAAACTTGCTGCACACGGCTTCACCCGCTTTTGCTGCGACGATCTGATTGCGGAGATGCTTTCCCCTCAGCTGACCCTGCCAGATGGTACCGCCATGGAACTTGGCGAATGGATGGGTTTTCCTTCTGAGCCCGGGTACAGGGAACGGGAATCGGAATACCTCGCCTGTGAAGTACGGGCACTCACCGAGGTGTTGGACTTTCTGGAGGATCCCGAAAAGGATTTCGGAAAGGATATCGTTGTCGATACCACCGGCAGTGTCATCTACACCGGAGATCGCATCTTCAAGAGACTCCGCCGCACAACAACCGTCGTCTACCTGTCCACTCCACCTGAGCTCCTGGGGCAAATGCTCCGGGCCTACCTGGCCCGACCAGGGCCCATGCTGTGGCAGGGTATCTTCAGCAAAGAGCCGGAACAGAGCAACCAGGAGGCAGTAGCCCACTGCTACCCGAAACTCTTCTTTGCTCGCAAGCGGCTCTACGAGCGATATGCGCACTTGACCCTGGACCATCGTACCCGCAGCCGGGCAGGCTTTGGTGCCCGCAGCTTCCTGGAGCACATTCGGAGAACGGCCCGAGACAACAAGGAACCTGCCTTGTGACCATCCGGAAACTGCTCTTCGCCCCATGCTTTTTCGGGTACTGGTTGGACCGGTGTCAATGAGTACAAACGTATGCTTCAGGATGCGATGAGACGGGGAACAAAAGTGAAAACACCTAGTAGGCAGGAGGCATTTGATGAACTGAAGAAGAACATCGCAGGCTGCAAAAGGTGCCGGCTGCACCTGAGCAGGACGCACGCTCTCCGCGGCGAAGGCAATCTCCACCCCCGCCTCATGCTCATCGCCCAGGCCCCGGGCGATAAGGAAGATAGAGAGGGTAAGATGTTTATCGGCCCCTCGGGCAA
This sequence comes from Syntrophobacteria bacterium, assembly GCA_046538315.1. Classification (GTDB taxonomy): domain Bacteria; phylum Desulfobacterota; class Syntrophobacteria; order BM002; family BM002; genus JBKHJD01. The sequence goes on along the minus strand of JBKHJD010000051.1, from coordinate 203 downwards.
GGTTTTAAACGAATTGCTTACTGAAGCCGGCATAAGCAGAGATGAGGTGTATATGACCAACCTCATAAAGTGCAGGCTTCCGAAGGACAGGAGACCGAAACAGGACGAGATCCAGGCCTGTAGCTTGTTTCTTGCAAGGGAGATTGCCCTTGTAACCCCTCAGTTCCTGGTCCCGCTCGGGTACTATGCGACACGGTATGTCC
>JBKHJD010000050.1:0-10691 GCA_046538315.1 Syntrophobacteria bacterium | reverse complement strand
GAAGGGTAGAAATACAGTGAACAAGAAGCATGTATGGCGAAGATCAAGCTTGCTCGTGATCAGTGCTCGGCCGGTTGCTCAAAGAAAATGCTAGCAGTTCTTCCCGGAATGCAGGGTGGGCGATGTTGATGAGGGCCAGAGCTCGCTCGCGTATCGTCTTGCCGTGGAGGTTCACGGCACCGAATTCGGTGACAATGTAATGGACGCCCCCACGGGTGTTGACCACCCCGGCCCCCTCGCTGAGGTGAGGGACCAGTCGAGATTCGGTCCCATCCAGGGTAGTGGACGGAAGGACCGTGATGCTTTTGCCACCTTTGGAGAGAATCGCACCCCGGAGAAAGTCCACCGAGCCCCCCACGCCGCTGTATATGGTGTAACCCATGGAATCCGAGCAGACCTGACCGCTCAGGTCCACCTGCAACGCCGAATTGATACAGACCATTTTCTCATTCTTGCTGATCACGAAGTAGTCGTTGCTGTATTCTATAGGGTGGAATTCCACCATGGGATTGTCGTGCACGAAATCGTACAATTTTCTGGAGCCCATGCAAAAACTTGCAATGATCTTTTTGGGATGCAATGTCTTTTTTCTGTTCGTTATGGCACCGCGTTCCAGAAGGTGGAGGTACGCGTCGGTGAGCATGTCGGTATGAACGCCCAGATCTTGCTTGGCTTCCAGACAATACAGAGCAGCATTGGACACGCTGCCCACCCCGGCCCGAATGGTGGAGCCGTCCTCTATGAGGTCGGCCACGTGTCTGCCGATCTGGTGGGCCGTCTCGTTCATAAGGGGAGGTGGCATCTCCAGAAGCTCTTCCTCATGTTCCACGATGACGTCGATATCGCGTACGTGGATATAGGCATCTCCCAGCACCCGCGGCATGCGGGGATTGACCTGGGCGATGACGATACTGGCATTTTCGGCTGCCGTCTTGACAATATCAACTGCTATGCCGTAGGAGCAAAACCCGTGGTTATCCGGGGGTGAAACCTGAATGAGAGCGACGTCAATGGGGCTTCGGCCGCTACGGAACAGCTCCGGCACATCAAACAAATAGATCGGTGTGTAGTCGGCTCGGCCCTGTGCAACGGCCTGGCGGGATCCAGACGCCACGAAAAAGGATCTCAGGCGGCACTTGTCGCTGAAGATCTCATCTGTATAGGAGGCCCTTCCCAGGGAGAGCAAGTGGAGTATTTCCAGATCCGCCAGTTGGATCGCGGTCTGCTCCAGCATGCGGACAAGGTGCTGAGGCTCGCCGCAACCCGAGCCGACGAAAACCCGGTGGCCGCGGCAGATCATCCGCATGGCCTTTTCAGCCTTTTTCAGCTTCCTCTCGTAGTCCGCCCGCCAGGGTGGAGACTTATCAGCTGCCGTTACCGTACCGGTTTCGTGCACCATGGGAAACAACGCCTCTGTACCAGGTTTTATTGACATCTTGCTGATTTGACAATAATCTTATGGGGAGTTGGGGTCCGTGTCAAGCTCGTCCATGGACATTGGACCAGAGAGCCGAGAGGCTCGAGGATCATCTATCAATGCTCTCCCGGCGGCTTGCGGGACAACACCATCCTGAGGACCACTGCGGCGATGATCATGACCATGCAAAGGAGCTGGCCCATGGAGAGCAGACCCCACAGAAGGCCTACCTGTGGATCGGGCTGGCGAAAAAATTCCACTATGAAGCGGAATATCCCATAGCCGCCGAGGAAAAGGCACACCATCGTTCCCGGCCGGAAGGGGCGGTTCCTGAGACTCCAAAGGATACCGAACAGCACCACTCCCTCCAGGGCGGCCTCATAGAGCTGAGAAGGATGCCGAGGCACGGGGCCACCTGTGGGAAAAACCATGGCCCACGGCAGGGAGCTTGGACGGCCAAAGAGCTCGGAGTTGATAAAGTTTGCCAGACGGCCCAGGAACAGGCCAACGGGAACTGTAACGACCACCGCGTCTGCCGTCTTCCAGAAGGGCAGGTGACGCCGGCGGCAGAACAGGGCGCCGGCAGCCAGAACCCCGATAGCCCCGCCATGGAAGGACATGCCGCCGTGCCAGATGCCAATAATTTCCAAGGGGTGCTGGAGGTAGTAGGTGTAGTCGGAAAACTGGTAGAAGAGGATATAGCCGAGTCGGGCGCAGACAACGAGGCCAATGGCCAGGTAAAAAATGAGATCCTGGAGCTGAGCACCCTGGAGGCCGAGCTCGCGAGCCCGGCGCTGCCTGGGAATGAGAAAGTAGGTGGCCAGGAAAGCGAGGACGTACATGAGTCCGTACCAGCGCAGTTTGAACGGCCCTATCTCGATGATGTTTGGATCTATCCGGGGAAACAGCACCATACGCCTGCCCTCTGCTGGCGGCAACTCGCCCTTCTGCCCAATATGGTGGCAATGGCAGGAAATGCTCTTTCTGGACTCTGGCGTTGTGTACCTAGGAGTATCACAACGACAACAGGCCGTCAATTACGTGCATTCAGCACTGGACCTTGAACCCCTGAACGGGTTACGTTGTGTCAGGAATACAGGAGCTTGGATCAGGAAAAGGGGGAGACTATGGAGCAGATTGATCAGCAGCGAATTCAGGTACTTCTGCAACACTGGCGGCACCATAATGAGGAGCATGCCCATTCCTACGAGGAGTGGGCGGACAGGCTCCAGGAGGGGGGCTGGAGTCAGGTGGCCGATCTCCTGCAGGAAGCCTCACGTCTGACCCGGACGATCAATAGCGTCCTGGACGATGCCCTCGCAAAACTCTAGCCAGTCAGACCCTGTACAAGAAAACTTCGTTGCAACGGAGAAAGGAAACCATGCCAGCAATATTGTCCATTGTGGGTAAGTCCAAGGTTGGTAAAACCAGTTTTCTCGAGGCTCTGATTGCTGAGATGCGGTGGCGCGGGTACCGTGTGGGCACGATCAAACATGACGTTCATGACAGCTTCGAGATCGATCACGCGGGCAAAGACACCTGGCGGCATCGGCAGGCAGGTTCCCAGACCGTGGCCATCAGCTCCCCATCGCGCTTTGCCATCACGAAGACACTGGAGGAGGAGCTGGACCTGGACACTATTGTCGCCACCTACTTTACAGATGAGGATCTGGTACTTACCGAAGGATACAAGAGCGGCAACAAGGCCAAGATCGAGATTTGCCGCAGAGAGGTTCAGCCAGCGCCACTGTGCACCCAGGCAGATCGTCTGGTTGCGGTGGCGAGCGATTTCTCGATAACGGCAGGAGTTCCGTGCTTCGATCTCGGAGATGTATCCGGGTTGGCCGATTTCATCGAGGAACGTTTTCTGAGCCACATAGCGAGGTCCAATGTGGTGCTCCGGCTGGACGGCAGGAAGTTGCCGGTGAAATCCTTTGTGAAAGAGTTTCTCATGGGAGGAATCGTCGGGATGGTCTCTACTCTGAGGGGTTATGAGGATCCAGCCCGGATCGATATCTCCATTCGACTGAAAAGACACTGAAGGACACACGAGCAGTGGCTGGCATGGTTGCAGTGGTTCTTGCAGGAGGAGGGAGCCGGCGTTTCGGCCGCAACAAGGCTCTGGAACTGTTCCGCGGCGAACGGCTCCTAGACCGGCAGGTGCGAATACTCGGCTCCTTGTTCCCACGGCTTCTGGTCATCACCAACCAACCGGAACTGTACCTTGATCTGAACGTAACCGTTGTGCAGGATATGATTCCTGGACAGGGTCCATTGGGAGGAATCTATACCGGGCTTGTGTTTGCGCAGGGAGAAACTGTGTTCGTCAGTGCCTGCGACATGCCCTTTGTCCAGTCGGCTGTTATTGGACGCATGGTACAGCTGGCTGGTGATTATGATGTGGTTATTCCGGAAAGGGGGAATCGGCTGGAGCCACTTCGCGCTGTGTACTCCTGCCGCTGCCTGCCGCATATAAAAAGAATGCTGGACCGCCAGGAGTTTCAGGTCATCAGCTTTTTCTCGCACGTTACGGTCTATCGTCTCTGCCAAGAAGAAATTGACGATCTGGATCCCATGGGACTGTCCTTTTTCAATATCAATATTCCAGAGGACCTGGTCAGAGCAGAGGAACTGGCGCCGAGCGCCGCCGAATATAGGGGCTTCGAGCCCTGAGAGGGATTTGAATTTGTATGGAAACGGGGAACCCGCCCGAAGGCTGAGCCTGGCACGGGTTTGATACAGGCGGTGACATAAGCTGGTTGTTGTCAAGACGTTGATGCCAATGCCGAATCTGGTCCGGGTTGGCTCAGAGACCCGAGACACCGGAAGGACTCAGACCCTGGGAAATAGCGACATTTCCTCCCCCTCAATCGCCTCCGGCTCGTAGAGGGTGATTTTGAAGTGCTCCGAAACGTGTACCCCAATACTGTTAAACTACCATGGAGCCTCTGGGGACGGTGTGCTTCGCTTGCGCTCAGCACACCCTACCTTTTGTTGTACCCTCATGTGGTCTGGGGACTACCTTTTGTTGTACCCTCATGTAGGGTGGGCCAGGCGAAGGCGGCACACCTTGTCCCAGGGAGGCGGATTTTGGATCGCACTCCAGCCTTATGTAAACAGCATTGCCCCCAACCCGCCGTTTTTCAAACGGGGAATGTGAAAGACAGCGTGATGATAATCGGGAGAACGAATACTCAGCGTGCCCCTGGTGTGGAGCCTGTCCCGATGGAGCCCGCGAAACGCGGCACTGGATGGAGTGAGAAGGTCGCCAATGGAGATTGAACTGTGGGACAGGGAAACCCGGGTTTCCCTTCAGGAGGCCCAGCAGCATATTCGTGCGGATGCAGTGGTCGTGGATGGCGAATGGGTTCCGCTCGGCAGGGCCTGCGGCAGGGTTCTGGCCGAAGCGGTCGGGGCACGCCGCGACGAGCCTGCCTCGCCGCGGGCGGCCGTGGATGGCTACGCCGTGCGCAGCAGGGACGTGGAAGCCATCTTTTCCCGCCGAGATGTTGCCCTTTCAGTGGTGGGGACAATGAACGCCGGCCAGCTCAGCCCTCATGAGGTGAGACAGGGTGAGGCGGTGCGGGTTGCCACTGGTGCAGTCATGCCCGGAGGCGCCGACGCGGTGGTGCCCCACGAGGTGACCGAAACGGCTGCCGAGGGAATCAGAGTAAGGGTTCCTGTAGCACCAGGAAACGGTATTGTGCCTGCCGGGGCCGAGTTCCACCGGGACCAGCATCTCGTTGCCCCTGGCACGGCGCTACGACCTGTGGAGCTGACGGTTCTGGCCATCGCCGGATGTGCACGAGTGAGGGTGCGTCGTCGCCCCCGGGTTGCGGTCCTGGCTACCGGAGACGAACTGGTTGAATTGGAGGCGATGCCGGGACCGGAGAAAGTAGTTGCCAGTAACCTGTATACCGTGGTGCACCTGGTAAAGAGCTGCGGCGGCAAAGCCATACCTCTGGGAATTGTTCGGGATAGCCTCGGGTCAGTTATCCGCGCCATTGAGCAGGGAATGGAGGCGGATGTGCTGGTGACCACCGGCGGCACCGGCAAAGGAAACAGAGACCTGATCTCTGCCGCTGTTGCTGCAGTGGGCGGCTGTTTGCGTTTCCAGGGGGTAGCCATCTCTCCTGGGAAACAGAGCCTTTTCGGCAGGCTGGGCCGAACACTTCTGTTTGGTCTTCCCGGGAGACCATCTGCCACCCATATCGCCTTCGAGCAACTGGTCCGTCCTGCACTGCTTGGAATGCTGGGTGTTTCTCGGGTAACTCTACCCGAGACAGGCGCCACACTGAGCCATAGCATACGGGTGAAAGGAAATGTGCACTCGTTTCTCCACAGCCGGCTGAGACTGGGCCCTCACGGTTCCCAGGTGCGCGTGCTGCGTTCAGAAGCGACGCAGGGAATGCTGACCGGCATGCTGGGCGCCAACGCCTTGTTGAAGGTGCCTCCAGGCCGGGAGAATCTGGATGCAGGCGAGCGGGTGCAGGTTCAACTTCTCGATCTGGACCTGGGATCCCTCTCCTACTTTTCCCTACCGTGAGATGCAAAGACGCTTCCTCCTGGTTCTGCGAAGAGGATAACCTCAGGTATCCTGGGAGGCATCTGACTCCAGCGTTAGAATCGTGAAGGTGCTACTCACCGGATCACATTCTCGGCCCCGGTGTATACGAGCATCTTGCTCCCCCGTACGTAACCGATGACCGTCATATTCAGAGTTCGAGCCACCTCGAGCGCCAGATTCGTGGCGGCAGATCGGGAGATCAGCAAGGGTATGTGCATCTTGGCAGTTTTTATGAGGATCTCAGAGGTGATGCGGCCTGTGGTCAGCAGGATCTTGTCCTCGGTGGACACGTGGTGCAGGAAACATTCCCCGAGGATCATGTCCACAGCATTGTGCCGACCGATATCGGAACGAAAAATCAGAATGTGCTCGGTATTGGCAAGGGCGCAGTTGTGAACTCCCCGCGAGCGGCGGTAGAGCTGGGATTTTCCTTGCAGCCTGGCGACAAGTTGCCGGATCTGATCTACGGCGATGGTAACCCGGTTTTCAAGGGGCTGACTCTGCAAGGAGTCCAGCACATCATAGAAAAGGGTACCTTTGCCGCAGCCGGAGGTGATGGTTCGCTTGCCAAAGAAACGTTTTGGCAACTCTGTATTCTCGCTAGTGAACACATGGGCGGCATGACGTTTTTCGTCAACCAAAACCCGTTTGAGACTGCTTCGCCGCGGTAGCAGCCCCTCCGAGTAGAGAAAACCCACGGCCAGGTTTTCGGCATGTGCTCCGGTACAAAGAAGAGTGACAATTTCCCGGTTGTTCAGGTAGATGGTAAGCGGAATTTCGCGCACCACCGAGACCCGGGTATGGCTGGTATCATCTCCGGCTATGCGCAAAACGTCCACATCTTCTGTCAGGTTGATTGTGTCGGCTTCGCGCTCCTTGTCTGCTTTGGGAGGTTGCTCCCGGCACATAATGCACAACAGTCGCCAGCGTGGTTTTCGAGAGTATATTTGGGTATGTAGAATATGTGAGCATAACCAAACGGGCTTCCTTTGTCAAAAGAATCCACTCGACAATCGAGCAGCATTTGCTATGATGGCCAAGATACGCGAGCTCAAGTACAACCTCTGGTAGCCCATCAGGGAGCAGCAGACAGGGTGTTGCCCCACAAATATACCTTTGCTACTGACAGAGCAGCCTTGCTATCATCGCTTGCCTGGCATCCTTCAGGACGAGGTAATGGCGTGCTCGTCAAGGCCGGTGCCCTGAAAAACGGGAGGAACAGGTCTGAAGAACCGGGGGGATCTGGAGTCAGGAAGGCGCACCAGCCTGTTATCGGTATATGAGGTCCAGGGCGGGTTCAGACCCAGGACCAGGGGAGGCAAGTCGAGATGCTGAAAGGAAGCGCACTGGAGTCTGCCTACTACCGTTTACTGGCTAAATACCTTGTTCCCTGCTGCGTATTTTTCCGCCTGAAACCCAACCACCTGAGCCTTCTCGGTATGGTTTTCGGCCTGGGGGCGGGAGTGTGCTTCGTGTTCAGTCCCTTCTGGGGAGGCACCCTTACCTTCCTTACAGGATTGCTCGACAGCCTGGACGGTGCGCTGGCGCGTGAACTCAACCAGGCAAGGAGGCGCGGCGCTTTTCTGGATTCGGTATTGGACCGCTATACGGAGCTCTACATTCTGGTGGGTATCTGGGTGTACTTTCAGCGGCAGGGAAGCGCTACACCCCTTATCACCCTTACAATCCTGCTCATTCTGTTCGGCTCGCTGATGGTCAGCTATACGAGAGCCAGGGCTGAGGGCCTCAAGGTGCCTTGTCTGGTGGGTCTTTTCCAGCGTGGCGAAAGAATTATCTCTATCGGCATAGCGGGTATGGTGAACTCTATTGTCAATTTCACCGCCCGTGCCAATGAAGCAGCGCTGCTCGGTCAGGATGTGGTGCTCATAGTGGTTCTTATTTTACTTGCTGTGGGTACCAACCTGACGGCAATGTGGCGCTTTTTGCACGTCCTGAATCGCCTGCGGCCCTGAAAAAGCCCGATCATACCCTGCACCAGAGCGCCTTTTCCGGCATCGAAGTTTCCCTACCACTGTAAAATGGAAAAGACAAAGAGCTCAGGGGCGGAGTGATCTCGAGAAGGGGCCTGGAGGCATCACGTTTTCTCACGGTCAGCAGTGAAGCGGCGAAGGCAGGCAAGCTCTTTGACCCGTGGGTCCCGATCGTCCACCAAGGGGGCGAAAATTTCGGCCACTCGCGGATGATCGATTTCCGCCAGGGCCGCAGCAGCGGCTGCCCGTACCTCGTCAGGATATTTTCTCCGGCCCCGGAAGAACTTTCTCGCCGCTAAAATCCTGCCGAGCGGTTCAATGGCGCCCTGGTCCGATACCTGTCCCAGTGCCTGACAACAGGAAATGAGACGTTCTGGCTTTTTGGCCGCTTTCAGCAGGGATATGAGCGTTTCCGCCGTTCCTTTGGGCCTGAGCCGACCCAGTTGTTTGAGGGCGGCCACGGCCACATCGGCGTTTTGACTGTTGGCGTAGTCCAGCAAGAGTTCTCCCATCTGCTCATCGTCTAATCGTTCAACCAGACTGAAGGCTGCCTGGCGTACCCGAGGGTTGCCGTCACCGATGGCATAGGCAAGTTCTGTTTTCAGATCCCGCGTTACCGTGTCGATGACTTCCAGCAACCGGACGCGTTGCTCGGCGTTGATCTCAAGCACCAGTTCGCGCTTGAGCAATTTGGCCACATTGGGCCCCAGCTCAGCCAGGAGGCTTGCAGCAATCTGTCTCACCCGGAGATCATCTTCGCCTTTGATGATATCAACGAGCAAGGGCACAGCCATCCCACCAAGGCTGCCGAGAAGTTGAGCAGCGTCCTGCTGCCGGGAGGGTTCGATGGATTTGAAATCCCCAGCGAGCAGTTGACCGGTTTTGGGATCCAAGGGTTTTTCCAGGATCTTTGCCAGGGAGCCGGCCTGGGGATGTTTGGCTGCAACGAGCTGCTGTTGACGACGGCGCAGGTGCAAGAAGATGCGACCGGCCAGAGGATACTCGGCAAACTGAATGAAATTCGCGGCGATGCGCTGAAGAAGGGCAGCCAGGTCCCTCAAGAGGATCGGATCCTCCTCTTTCGAAAATACCGCAAGGAGCGGAACTACCAGCAGTTTTGCGAACTGGTTTTGGAGGCCGATATTGAGACTGTCCAGCACGCTCTTGCACCGCCCGATCACCGCCTGGCGGTCTTGCATTCCAGAGGCTGCATACTTCCGGAACAGACGTTTGATGAACTCTTTTACCTGCTTGATCTCGCCAGAGAGCAGGAGATCGCTCATCCTCTTCGGCGGCTCTTCGAAGGATGTGTCAACGGCCTCCTTTGCTTCGGCATCGGCATGCATCGGTGTGGAGACTTTTTCCACAACCTCGACCTGCCGGCTCTGGCGGGTGGTACGGAGCGTCGGGGCTATGCGAGCCTCGTAGATGTGAGGATCAAAGAGGATAGCCGAGAGCCCGTGATCCCTGGCAAAACGAACCCAGAACTCGCTGTCCATTCCGGTGTCTGGAAGCTGGCCGAGGGCGCCGATGAAGGTTTTCAGCTCCTCCGTAGAGAGGTGCTGCAAAAAGGCAAGGTTGGTAACCATAATAGAGTCAAGGAACTTCAGCAGGTGCTCCGCCAACGACTCGAACTCAGAGGTGTCTATCTTCTCGCTGTTGACCAGAAGGGAATTATCCACGTGAGCCAGACTGAGCACCGGCCGTCGTTGCAGGATGCGGCGCAAGGTCTGCATGAGTCTGTCAACGGCGGTGGCAAAGGCTTTACTGGTCAACGGATAGAGCCTGACGCTTTTGACAGCATTGAGCAGGCAGCGAATGATCTCGGGCAGGTGTGCCAGGTCTTCCGCATCCAGGCGATGCTCGCCGGAGTCGACGCCCGCAGCTTTTGCACTTTCAGCATCCGGAACCGGCCCGGCGGATTCCGTGGCAATGGTATAGTGCACCTGGTTCAACTCGACGTGGATCAACCGCTGTTCTGCCACGAAACGTTGCCAGAACCCCTCGTCGATCATGTCGGGTTTGCTTCGACTGAATGCCTCCAGCAAGACCTGGAACTCCTTGTCGGTGAGCCCTCTTTTGAGCGTCATTCCTTTCAGCTCGACACGAGCCAGGAATTTGATAAAGGCTGCAGCAAAGGATTTGAACTCGGAGACGTCAATTTTCTGGCCGTTGACCATCAAGGCCTGCTTTACCTGAAAGATCGATAAAAGTTCATTTTTTTCCAGGAACCTGTCAACGGTTTCTTTTGCCTGGTTATTGGTGCTCACGATGGCCTTGCTGCCGGGGGGGTACAGGTTCAAATTACGCACCGCGAGAAGCAGCGAGCGAAATACGTCGGGGATGAGGGGCAGGCTGTCAGGATCAAGGTAGACGGCCTTGGGAGTAACTTCATCTACCGGCCTTCCCGTATAGTACACTGCCTCCGTAGCATTGAAGACATTGCTATTGGAAGCCGCTTGGAATTGTTCGTAGATACTTGCTTTTTCCTGGTTGGCCGATCTCTTGAAATGGTACGCCAGGGTAGCAGCCGAAGGGAGCAGACGTTGATTGTAGAGAGTTTCCTGGTAGGTGCCAATGCGCTCGTGCAGCGCCTGTTTATGATCCTCCTCCAGGGTTCCGTAGGTGATTTCCAGAATTCGCTTGCCGAGAAACCGGATGCTCGCGTCGTTGAATTCAAACTCGGAGCTGATGAGACCCTGCGTAACAGCCTGAT
>JBKHJD010000049.1:0-10833 GCA_046538315.1 Syntrophobacteria bacterium | reverse complement strand
GTGAAGAAGGGAGCGGCGATCTCCTCGCAGACCTCTCCCCGCACGCCCACCGACACGTCAATCCCCGCGGACCGGATTGCCTCGATCCCTCTCCCGCTTACCAGGGGGTTCTCGTCCCGGCAACCCACCACCACCCGGCTCACGCCTGACGCAATGACGGACTCCGAGCAGGGAGCCGTACGCCCATGATGACAGCAAGGCTCGAGGGTCACGTAGAGGGTCGCGCCGCGGGCGGCCTCCCCCGCCCTCCTCATGGCCACGATCTCGGCGTGCGGGCCGCCTGCCATTCGATGATATCCCTTGCCCACAATCCGGCCGTCCTTTACCACCACGGCACCTACCACAGGATTCGGAGAAGTGCGCCCGAGTGCCCGAGCCGCCAGTCGAAGTGCGAGACCCATGAACATCCTGTTTTCCCTTGTCAAAGAACTTTGATCTGTCACCGCTTTTCGGCCGGCCTCTCTCTATGCTGACATTGGGACACACATGGCAGCCCGTCCGTTGCTTGTTGTCCGTTGCCAAGGGCGGAAAAACGGCTAGCTGAGCTACATAACTCCAAAAAGCTCGCGCCATCTGATCTCTGAGTTAAGGCTATGAAAAAAGATCGGTACAACGGACTACTGACGACGGACAACTGACTCTATTCTCAGTCACTCAGAAGAGCCACGACGGCCTCCCCTCACCTGTATCCCACGCACTCCTCGCCAGGATTCAACCCCGCGGTGTTAAGTGTGTCTCAGTGTCAGCTCTGGGGGGCGGTACTCGTACAACACAGGTCAACTCCTCTCGGGTCCTTGACTGTGTCCCATCACCCCTGATTCAACTCCTCGTCCAGAAGCATCTGCACGTCCCGAAAGTCCTGAACATGTCGGTGCACCATACTGTACCGAATGTAAGCTGCTGGATGAAGTTCCAGCAAGGCAGAGGCTACCCAATCTCCCAATACCTGAGTGCGAAGCTTGCGTCGCCGGCTTTGATGCATCCGGGTTTCGATCTGGCCAACCAGCCGGGTGAGGTCGCCCTCGGAGACCGGGAGCTTGGTGCAGGCCTGCCTGACCGCGGCCAGCATCTTGTTTCGATCGAACTCCTCCAGACGCCCGTCACGCTTGATCACCAGGGGGAAATTTTCTCCCGGTCGTTCAAAGGTGGTAAATCGCCGACCGCAATGGGGACACTGACGCCGCCGCCTGATGTGGTTGTTGTCTCCGCCTGGACGGGAGTCAATTACTCGGGTCTTGCCGTGATCGCAAAAGGGGCACCTCATCACGTACCTCCATCAGGGGGCACCCAGCGGATGAGCTGAATCCCCGCCTCCCCAAGCAGCTCCTCGGCTAGCGAGTCCGGGTAGCCTTCTTGATAATAGACGGCAACGATGCCGGCATTGATTATCATCTTGGCGCAGATGACGCATGGACTGGTGGTGCAGTACAGGGTGGCACCCTGAATGGGTATTCCGTGGGAGGCTGCCTGGATGATGACATTCTGTTCGGCGTGCAACCCGCGGCACAGTTCGTGTCTTTCGCCGGAAGGGATCCCATTTTTCTCGCGCAGACAGCCCACATCCAGACAGTGTGGCAGACCTGATGGGGCCCCGTTGTATCCGGTTGCCAGGATCCGTTTGTCCTTGACGAGCACAGCCCCTACCCGTCTGCGACAACAGGTGGAGCGCCTGGCTACCAGGGCCGTAATTTCCATAAAGTAAGCTTCCCAGCTGGGCCGCTGCATGAGTTCAGGCCCCCTCCTTGTTGAGCACAGGCTTGTGCAGGGGAAACTGGGTGCAGAAATCGGCCACTTCGTGCCGAACTCGCTCCAGCCTGCGAGTATCACGGGTAGCCTCCAGAGCCCGGTTGATGAAACAGGCTACCGCCACCATGTCTTTGTCTTGCATACCCCGGGTTGTCACAGCAGCAGTACCCATGCGAATGCCGCTCGTCACAGTCGGCCTTTCCGGATCGAAAGGAATGCTGTTCTTGTTTACCGTGATCCCGGCCTTTTCCAGAGTGAGCTCTGCCTCTGACCCTGTGAAGCCCCTGTCCCGCAAGTCAATGAGCACCATATGATTATCCGTACCACCTGTGACCAGGCGAAAACCCTTGTGCTGTAGCTCTACCGCCAACCGTTTCGCATTTTCGATCACCTGTTTCTGATAGGAACGAAACTCTGCGCTCAGGGCCTCCTTGAAGGCCACTGCTTTGGCAGCTATGACGTGCATGAGCGGTCCACCCTGGATGCCCGGAAAAATCTCTCTGTCGAGCTTGTCGGCATGGATTTCCTTGCCGAGGATAAGCCCTCCTCGTGGTCCCCTCAGGGTCTTGTGCGTTGTGCTGGTGACAACGTCGGCATGGGGACAGGGGCTCGGATGAAGCCCGGCAGCAATCAGACCGGCAATATGGGCCACATCTGCCATGAGATAGGCACCGATTTCCTGACACACCCGGAAGAAAATATCGAAATCGATACTCCGGGGGTAGGCGCTTGCTCCGGCGATAACCAGCTTGGGCCGATGCAGCCTGGCCAGTCGCTCAAATTGCTCAACATCAATTCTCTCACTTTCACTGTCCACGCCGTAGAAGATCACCCGGTAAAGCCTGCCGGAAAAATTGGCACTGCTGCCATGGCTCAGGTGACCGCCATGGCGCAAGTCCATCCCCATGATGGTATCCCCGGGCTCAAGTAAAGCGAAATAGGCGGCCATGTTCGCCTGCGAACCGGAATGCGGCTGGACGTTGGCATACTCGGCGGCAAACAGTTCCTTCGCCCGGTCAATTGCAAGAATTTCGGCCTGATCTACAAATTCACAGCCGCCATAGTATCGACGGCCAGGATAGCCTTCCGCGTACTTGTTCGTGAGCACACTGCCCTGTGCTTCCCGGACTGCCGGGCTGGCGGAATTTTCCGAGGCCACAAGCTCGAGCCTCTCCCGCTGTCTTCTCTCCTCGGATCTGATCACCTCGGCAATTTCGGGATCGACTTTTTCCAGATACGACATGTTATCACTCATTCAAAGAGAGGTTCCATCTCCCTCACCTTTTCCTCTAGTAAATGCCCACGGGCTTGCGTCCGGGGCATTTGAAGCTTTTTCCTATGGAGGCATTCACCGCTACAGTTCATCCAACTGTGCCACCCGGCACTGGTGGCGTCCACCGTCAAATTCGGTCCGCATCCAGACGGCAACGATTTCGGCCGCCAGCTCGACTCCGATCAACCTTCCCCCCATCACCAGGAGATTGGCGTCATTGTGACGACGGCTTAAAATGGCGCTGTACAGATCGTTACATAAAGATGCCCGCACACCCCTGAACCGGTTGGCAATCATGGACATACCCAAACCTGAACCACAAATGAGAATTCCCCTTGGGAACTCGCCGCTCGCGACCCGTTCCGCCACCGCCCTGCCGTAGACGGGATAGTCCACCGAGTCTTCACTGTAACAGCCTGTATCTTCCACAATATGTCCCATACTTTCAAGCCACTCGCTAACGTGCCTTTTCAGAGTATACCCTGCATGGTCACTTCCGACAATAACCCTCATCAACCTGCCCTTCCTCTTGATTTCCTGTACGCTTGCGGCTCGTAGCGGCGAAAGAGCAGCACTGCATTCGTGCCGCCGAAACCAAAGGAATTGGACATCGCCGTTCGCACTTCAGCTTTGCGACACACATTGGGCACGTAGTCCAGATCGCACTCCGGATCCGGGTATTCATAATTTATTGTAGGCGGAATCACTCCTCTTTTCACAGTGAGCACTGTAAAGGCGGCCTCCACACCGCCAGCACCCCCGAGGAGGTGTCCAGTCATGGACTTGGTGGAGCTGACGGCAAGCCTGTGGCTGTGTTCACCAAAGATAGTCTTTATGGCTTGTGTCTCATACTTGTCGTTCAGTTCGGTGGAGGTACCGTGCGCATTGATGTAGCCAACCTCTTCCGGTGTAACACCGGCGTCCTCCAGGGCCATTTCCATGCACCGTGCCGCGCCTTCCCCGTCCGGTGCCGGAGCAGCCATATGGTACGCATCACCGGTCAGCCCATAGCCGATAATTTCCGCGTAGACATGGGCTCCCCGCTCCAGGGCATGATCCAGGGCTTCCAGAATGATGATACCGCTGCCCTCGGCCAGAATAAAACCGTCCCGCTCTTGATCAAATGGGCGGGAGGCCTTCTCCGGAGCGTCGTTGCGTGTAGAGATGGCGCGCATTGCATTGAAGCCGCCGACAGCCAGCGGGGAGATAGTGGCTTCTACACCCCCGGCGATCATGACATCAGCGGCACCGCGTTCAATAACCTTGTAGGCATCACCAACCGCATGGGCACCGGCGGCACAGGCGGTTTCAATGGAGGTATTCGGTCCCTTGGCGCCGAAGGTGATGGAGATCTGCCCGGGCGCCATGTTGGCTATGAGCATGGGAATGAAGAAGGGGCTGATCTTCTTGGGCCCTTCTTCGAGCAGAATACGATGGTACTTTTCAAGTGTTTTCAAGCCGCCTAGACCACATCCGGTAATCACCCCGACCCTGTGGGCATTGTTGCTTCCGATTTGGAGCCTGGCATCTTCCACCGCCATGCGGGCAGCCGCAACAGCATAAAGGATGAAATCATCCAGGCGCTTGGCGTCTTTGCGGGGGACAAACTCCTCCGGCTTGAAGTTCTTGACCTCGCCGGCAATCTGGGTGGCCATGTTCGCGGCATCAAACTTTGTGATCCTGGTAATGCCGCACTTGCCAGCCACAAGGGCCGACCATGTCTCTTCCACCCCGATGCCCAGAGGCGTTACCAGACCCAGACCTGTAACTACCACCCTTCTTCGCATTCTCTATCCTTGAATCACAAGTTAACGCCGGCATCTTCAATGGTGCCGTGAGCCGCTGTCCATCTTCACGACAGGATTCCTCTCGCTACATGTACATTCCCCCGTTGACATGAACCACCTGGCCGGTAATGTACGATGCCTCCTCGGATGTCAGGAATTTTACCACCGCTGCCACATCCTCGGGTTGCCCGGCTCTTCCCAGGGGAATCTGGGCCAGAAAAGCCTCCTTGACCTTGTCGGAAAGCCCCGCGGTCATATCAGTTTCGATGAACCCCGGGGCAACCGCATTCACGGTTATGTTTCGACTTGCCAGTTCGCGAGCCACCGATTTGGTAAATCCAATAATGCCTGCTTTGGAGGCCGCATAATTGCACTGGCCCGCATTGCCCCTTGCTCCCACAACCGAGGCAATATTTACAATCCGGCCGGAACGCTGCTTCAGCATATAGCGGCTGGCCGACTGCGTGCAGTTGAATACACTCTTGAGGTTCACGGCCAGTACCGTGTCCCAGTCAGCCTCTTTCATCCTCGAGAGCATGTTGTCCCTGGTGATGCCGGCATTGTTCACCAGGATATCGACCCGGCCAAGCCGCTTGACAATATCCTGAAGGAACTCCTGGACCGCCCGGTATTCCGAGACATCCAGCCGGAGCCCTTCGATTTCACAGCCCCTGTCTCGAACCATTTGCACGGTTTCCTCGGCAGCGGTGTCTTCTGGCGGATCGTAATGGTTGAACACCACGTGGAGATCTGGTCCAGACAGGGCCATGATAATGGCACGTCCAATTCCTCGCGATCCCCCGGTTACCACCGCAATCCGCTTGTTGTTTTCAGCCATCCTCATCCCCCTCAGCTTTCAGGTGTTGTCCATTCGGGTTTGTTTCGTGCTTCGGATTGCGAATTCAAGGATTCGCCACGCTGTTCCCTGATCTTCCTGATCAGGATGGGGACGAACTCGAAGAGGTCGACCACTGCTCCATAGGTGGCGACATCGAAAATGGGTGCATACGGATCCTTGTTGACGGCCACAATGATCTCGGAGGCCTGCATCCCTACCACGTGCTGAATGGCACCGGAGACGCCGCAGGCAATGTACAGCCTGGGCGAAACCGTCCTGCCGGTCTGCCCCACCTGGTGACTGTGCGGCATCCACCCTTCATCCACTACACTCCGGGTGGCACCTACAGCACCGTCGAGGAGAAGCGCCAGCTCTTCAAGTATTTTAAATTGTTTCGCATCGCCCAGGCCACGCCCGCCTGTGATCACCACATCGGCCTCACTCAAAGGTGCCGTTTCCTGCTGCTCCGTGAAGGATTCAATGACCCGAATCCTGGAGGTGAGCGCATCCCGGCTGGGAGTGAAGGGTTCAACCACCGCCTGGCGGCCGGGGGCAAACACAGGGCTCTGCATGACCCTGGGTCTTACCGTGGCCATCTGCGGCCGTCGGTGGGGGCAGACAATGGTGGCCATGACATTACCGCCGAAGGCCGGCCGCGTCTGGTAGAGCAGTCGACCCTCGCCAATATCCAGACCGGTGCAATCGGCGGTCAACCCGGTTCCCACTGCCGCCGCCACTCGCGGAATGTAGGATCGTCCCAGCGCAGTTGCGCCGGCCAGAAGGATCTCCGGTTTTCTGTCCTGAATCAATTCAGTGAGAACCCCGGCGTGCGATTCATCGTTGAACGGAACCAGGGCGGGATCTTCCACCAGGTACACCCGGTGTGCACCGTAGCCGCCGAGGTTGGCGGCAGCCTTTTCAAGGCCGTTTCCCATGACCACTGCCGACAGCTCCACTTCCAGCTTGTCGGCGAGTTTCCTGCCCACACCGAGCAACTCGCAACAGACCGGATGAAGCTCGCCCTCATGGTGCTCTGTCACCACCCAGACTCCCCTGTACGCCTGAAGGTCTTCAGTTTCCGGCCCGAGGAGCTCGGGCAGGCTGATGGCTTCGTATTCACATGCATCAGGACAGAGACCGCAAAGGTTGCAGGTGTCATCTACCTGTGCTACCTCGCCCTCCAGGGTAATGGCCCCTACCGGACAAACCTCGACACAGGCACCGCATGCCGTGCATTTTTCCTGGTCAACCACAGCCTTCATAGGCCCGGCACCCTGGCTTCCCGCAGTTGTTTCAGAAGCTGTTCCACCTGTTCCTCCACGGTACCTGCAAGCATCTCCCGGTCGCAGCGGGGGGCGGGAGTAAAAACCCGTACGACCTGGGTATACGAACCCTGAAGGCCAACCTGCTCGGGACGCAGATCCAGGTCGGCTGCGGCCAGCACGGGTATCTTTTGTTTTCGCGACCGCATCTTGTGCTTGAGCCCCGGCATTCTGGGTTCACCGGTTTCCCTTACTACAGTAACCAGCGCAGGGAGTGGCATCTGGACCACCTCGTAGCCCTGGTCGGTGAGCCGTTCGGCCCGCAGCTGCATACCCCCGAGCAGTTCCAGGCGCCGTACGTAGGTGGCGCAGGGCACATCCAGCTGCGCGGCCAGCTCGGGTCCCACCTGGGCGGTATCCCCATCGATGGCCTGCTTGCCGCAGATTACCAGGTCTGCAGCAGGTTCCAGCCTGGTTATCCCTCGTGCCAGGGTCAGGGAGGTGGCCCAGGTGTCGGCCCCAGCAAAGGCCCTGTCGCTCAAGAGCACGGCCTCATCTACTCCAAGCGCCATTGCTTCTCTCAAGGCCTCCTCGGCCTGGGGCGGCCCCATGGTAAGTACCGTCACCTTGCCGCCGTTGCCGTCCCGAAAGCGCAAAGCTGCTTCCAGAGCATACCAGTCGTGGGGATTGACGATACTTTCCACACCTTCCCGCACCAGGGTACAGGTCTGCGGGTCGATGCGAACGTTTCTGGTATCCGGCACCTGTTTGATACAGGCAACAATGTGCACGATTTTCTCCCCAGATCCCCTCTTCTGTTGGAACGGCTTTCCAGCCGCGATTCATTGAACCGGGAGAGAGGACCAAATGCAGTCAACTTCTCCCTGGATTCTCTCCGCTGTGGGAGCGGCTTTCCAGCCGCGATTTAAACGGTGAACCTTGAAACGCTCAACCTGGGTTTCCCAAAACCGAGATCTAGAAGAACGTCTCATGGATGCGTCCATACTCCTTGTTAAGTTCCTGGCCGATGACGTTACGCTGAATTTGATTCGTTCCTTCGTAAATCTGGAGTATTTTAGCATCGCGCATCATCTTCTCAATCGGGTAGTCGCGCATGTAGCCGTAGCCTCCCAGCACCTGGACCGCATCGGTGGTCACGCGCATGGCAATATCACTGGGGAAGAGTTTTGCCATGGCGGAATACTTGGATACGTCCCGGGCACCGCTGTCTATGAATCGTGCTGTTGCGTAAACCAGAGCACGAGCGGCCTCCGTTTCGGTTGCCATATCAGCCAGCATGTGCTGGATGGCTTGAAAGGAAATAATGGGTTTGCCGAATTGCACTCTCTTTCGAGCGTATTCCACAGAGATATCCACGGCTCCCCGGGCCAGGCCCACCGCCAGGGCGCCGATGCCCGGCCTCGACATGTCAAAAGTTTTCATGGTAACGATAAAGCCCATACCTTCCCGGCCTATGAGACGGTCTGCGGGAATCCGGCACGTGTCGAAGATCAGCTCCCGGGTGGCCGACGACCGGATGCCCAGCTTGCTCTCTTTCTTGCCGAAGGAAAAACCGGGATCCCCCTTCTCGAGGATAAAGGCGCTTGCTCCCCTGGCCCCCTTGGCCCGGTCAGTGAGGCCGATGACCACGTAAATCTCGGCCTCACCTCCATTGGTGATCCACTGTTTGGTGCCGTTCAGCACGTAATGGTCGCCGTCGCGCTTTGCGGTGGTTTGGATGTTGCCGACATCACTGCCGGCATTGGCCTCGGTCACGGCAAACGCCGCCAGTTTCTCGCCACTGGCGATAGCTTTCAGGTACTTCTGCTTTTGCTCTTCACTGCCGTGGAGCAAAATAGGATAGGCCCCGAGGCCGCTGGCGGCAAATGTGGTGGCAACGCCGATGCACGCCCGGCCCAGTTCCTCCAGCGCCAGGCAATTTTCCACTACTCCGCCGCCAAGGCCGCCGTATGTCTCCGGTATGTAGAGTCCGAAGAGGTCAGACTGCGCCAGGGCCTTCATGATGTCCCAGGGAAACTGCTCGGTTTCATCAAGTTGAGCCCGCACCGGTCGGATCTTCTCTCGAGCGATTTTACCTGCGATCTCTTTGATCATCTGCTGTTCTTCGGTCAGGAAGTAGTCCACTAGTCCCTCCTCTTTTTCCAGGCCAGATGACACGTAGTCGGTGCTTATGACCATGCTGCCTCGAAGCTCTCCTACCACCGTATGGCGACGGCCCCCCAGGTGAAACCGGCACCAAAGGCATCCAGAACCACCAGGTCCCCTTCTTTCAGACGGCCGCTACGATTGGCCTCGTCGAGAGCCACCGGAACACTCGCCGCCGAGGTATTGCCGTAGCGATCCAGGTTCACGTAGACGCGGTCAAGAGGGATGTTCAGACGCTGCGCCACCATCTTTATTATGCGCATGTTGGCCTGGTGGGGAATCAAAAGGTCCACCTGCTCCGGCCCCAGTTCAGTCTCGGCCAGAGCTTCGCGGGCTGCCTCGGTCAAGGCGCGCACAGCATGCCTGAAGACCTCGTTTCCCTGCATGCGGATGCAGTGGTCCCGTTTGGCAACCATCTCGGCACTGGGAGGATACACACAACCGCCGCCTGGAATGTAAAGCAGCTCCCACAGAGAGCCGTCCGAGCGCATGTGGGTGGAGAGGATCCCGCGATCTGCCTCCCGTGAACCGCCGACCACAACAGCACCTGCGGCGTCCCCGAAGAGCACGCAGGTGCTTCGATCCTGCCAGTCAGTGATGCTGGACAGGAGCTCGGCACCGATGACCAGCATTTTGCTCTCGGGCTTCTCCTTGATAAATTTGTCTGCCACCGCAAGAGCGTATACGAAACTGCTGCAAGCCGCATTGAGGTCGAAGGAGAAGGCGTTGCAAGCCCCGATATTCATCTGCACGAAGCCGGCCACACTGGGCATGGGCATATCCGGAGAGATGGTCCCCACAATGATCATCTCCACCTCCTCGGGTTTGACCTTCGCCATTTCCAGGGCCTGCAAGGATGCCTCTGTGGCAAGGGAGGAGGTGGTCTCGCCGTTCATCGCGATATACCGCTGTTTGATCCCGGAGCGCGTGCTGATCCACTCGTCCGAGGTATTTACCATGCGTTCCAGGTCCTTGTTGGTGAGGACCCTGCTTGGAACAGCGGACCCGGTTCCCAGTATAAGGGTTCGAACCATGTCAGGCCCCCTTCTGCCCGGTGATGTTTCTACCCGCATTGCTCACACGTGTATGAGTTCGCGAAAAACAAAAATCCTTGTCGGGTGAAATCAAGCCGGAGCGCTCGGTGCAGGTTTTTTTCTACCGAGGTTCCGTGCAGCACCAGGCTTGCAGTGTAAGGCTACCAAGCTCTCGGACCGGACCGTCCGGTCCGTTCAAACGCCAAGACACTCTTTTTGGAGGTCTCCACCCAGCACAGGTCGGCTTTTTCTCAAACCTCCTCTGCCTGGATAACTTCCCTACCCTTGTACTTTCCACAATTGAGACAGGCGTGATGCGGCAACTTCGGTTCGTTACACTGAGGACAGAGCGACAGTATGGGTGGCTTCAGTTTGTGGTGCGACCGTTTCTTGTTCCTTCTGCTCCTGGAGTGACGTCTCTTCGGTAAAGCCATGCAGTCTGCTCCTTTTCAGACACTGGCCGGCTGACGGTGGCCGCGGATGAATCATCGCTCTATCTTCAGCGATAGAAGTACATCGAACGGGGATCCTGTTTCCCTCTTTTCACACCGGCACGATTCGT
Organism: Syntrophobacteria bacterium; assembly: GCA_046538315.1. GTDB lineage: Bacteria > Desulfobacterota > Syntrophobacteria > BM002 > BM002 > JBKHJD01. The sequence goes on along the minus strand of JBKHJD010000049.1, from coordinate 165 downwards.
AATTGAGGTCAGCACCGCAGCCAGGACACAGGCCCCGGCAGTGCGGCTGACACAAAGGCTTTTGCGGAAGGGCCAGAAAGATCTGCTCTGCGACAATAAGATCAACATCGATGGTCACCCCGTCGTAGAATTCAGTATCGAGATCTCTGGGGTGCAGATTAAGCT
>JBKHJD010000048.1:0-10960 GCA_046538315.1 Syntrophobacteria bacterium | reverse complement strand
GTACTACACTGAGTGTCGAGGGCGAGGAAACAGTGGAAACACTCGCCGGCCCAACCGGCTTAACGGGCTCAACCGGCTCAACCGGCTCATCCGGCCAACGGGCTAACCGGCTCATCCGAATCCCTCGCAGAAGGCCAGGACATTTTTCCCGAGATCTGGCAGGTAGTAGCCTCCCTCCAGGATGGCAAAGCGTCGCCCTTGACAGAGACGCTCCGAGGCCTCGCGCAGCCACATGCCCAAAAAACGGTAGTCTTCCGTTTTCAAGAGCCCGCCCAGATCTCGCTCATAGGTGTCGAAGCCCATGGAGACCGCGAGCAATTCAGCCTTGCGGATGAGCCGCAAGATGTTCCCTGCGTGCTCCAGGTAATGTTCACGCTCAAGGGCCACAATATTGATCACTGAAACTTCGGGCTGAGATACAAATATCCGCTGTGTGCCGTCACCCACGTGATGATCCAGGTCCATGATAACTATCCACTGCAGGTCGGTCTCCGCGAGCAGCCGGGCGATGGCAACGGCCATATTGTTAATGTAGCAGAATCCCCACGACTCACTGCGGTCCGCATGGTGGCCTGGAGGCCGTATGAGCCCGAAGGCAGGCTGGCCAGTCATCGCCAGTTCGCAGCAGCGAATGGCTCCACCAACTGCCAGCAAAACCGTCTCGAAGAGAAGGGGACTGCTCTTCACCCTGGCCACCTGAGCCTGATCGTGGACCAGGCAAAGATTCTCTTCCGGAGCCGGATCGGGTGTGAGAAAAGAAAAGTGCGCCTCCAGGGAGCGCCGGATGACCTGGATTCGCGCCGGGCCTTCAAAACTCCCGGGCATAAAATCGTTCTCGTAGGCAGGATGGTAAATGACTCTGAGCACGACCCTGACTTCACCTTTGCCGGTTCAACATACCTGGGTCATTATCCACCGGGAAACAGAATTTCTTCTTCCGGCTACCATCGTTCCTCTGGATTCGCACAATAGCCGAATGTTCGGCGACTGGGACCTGGAGGAATGGGAAGTCTCGCGCAAACTGGAATGGTACCGGTTTCCATTTATCCGGGACCTTCTCGTGAGGCAGGTACATGGTTATGAGAAGACCTTCGTTCTACTCACTCGCCTTGCTGATTTTCCTCGCCTGGTAAGCGAGCGCCTTGATACCCGGCCTCCTCGCAATGCAACCGGAATCTCCGTCCAGATTCAGGCAGCCCTCACCGCAGAAATCCAGGAGGAAATATCGACGACTATTTATAACATCGAGACCGCTCCCTGGAACAAATTCGGGCCCGACCGTCGTGTCGTGTCGCTTCCTGCCGCAGGGCTTTTCTTCTTCGCCGCCCAGCACCACCTGGCCACAACTTCCGGGGCAAGCAAATTCATTGTCTCTCATCCTACCGACGACGGTGTATTGTTTTATCAGCAAAAGCTCAAACTCGATCTGCGCTGGAACACCGGCCTCGACCACTACGCCGTGGTGGGGCGGGAATCACTCTACCGCGCCTTCCTCCGTTACAAGGAGAACCTGGAAAGCATGCAGCAAAACCTACCAATCTATCAACCAGACTAAAAGAGACCTATTCTGAGCCACTTTAAAGGCATCAACCTTAAGACGACTTTGTTTATCTAATGCGATTTCACCCATCAGGTTCAGTCATCCTCACCCTCACCCTTCCCCATCCAGGGGAAGGGAGCTACTGAAAAATTCAGGAAACTTCCCCTCCCGTCGTGATTCTGGTGAACGGGAGTCCTTATGCTATTCGGAGATAAAAAAACTCCCCTCCTCAGAGAAAGGGAGTTTTTCCCCTCGGGATAGCATGGAGCCACGCTATATTTCAAGCCAGGAATCCGAGTAGAGACTGTGGCTCAGAAGCACCCGGGCGGTCTTTACGTAGTCCACCTCCTCTTTACTCAGGCTCCCCAGATCGATCGGTTCTTCATCGATGACCTTGTTGACCAATGCCTCGAGCTCCGGGATCTCACCGCGGGCAAATTTGTGCAGTTCTGTATCAAAGGTATCCACAATGGCCGATGCCATGCCCCACCGTTTGAGCATCATGAGATAGGTCTGGTTGATGATGGGCCTCAAGGGTTCAGGGGCACCGTTGGAGACGTTGGAAAGCCCGCAGGTACTGGTATTGCCCTCGAAGACCCCGGCGCTGTAATAATCCCGCATGAAGTTATAGAGGGCGAGAACCTGGTTCTGCTGAACATTGACCGGAGTGACGATGGGATCCAGCCAGATCCGCTCCATGGGAATGCCCTGGTTCGCCGCCTCGGTCCGAAGGGTCTCCGCCAAGGCCCCGCGCTCGTGCTCGTCCCTGGGCATTCCCTCTGGACCCCAGCGAAGGCCGATAAAATCAGCATCGAACTCCTTGGCCACGGGCAAGAGGGCCTCCATCCTATCTGGCCGTGCCGAAATGGAGTTGATCAACGCCCTGCCCTTGTGCACCTTGAGCCCGGCGCGAATGGCGGCGACATTGGAGGTATCAAGGGCGCAGGGCAGGTCCACCGCCTCCTGGACGGTCTTGACGATCCACTCCATCAGGTCTTCGCCTATGCGGCCAGCAGGGCCAATATTGAGGTCAACATAATCTATCCCCGCCTCCTTCTCCTGGACCGCAAGTTCCTGGATGGTCTTGGCGTCTTTTTCCTTCATGGCCGTGCCGTACTTCCTGCTCATGATATTGACATTTTCCCCAATAAGAATCATAACCCCTCCTTCTCCCTTCCTCCTAAGTCCTTCGACGCATAAGTTCGCTGACGAATCTATTCGCTCGGGACCTAGTGCTGAGTAAGCATTGGATCTGAATCTGCTCTTTCGAAAATGTCATCATATTTGGGCATCGAAGCACTAAGCCTCAGGGAAGCGATATCCTGTGCGGTAACAACAATCTTGTACACCCCTGATAAGAACTTAGCTCCGCTTCGTTCCGTCCGCAAGATTGCGGTAAAATGCTGGAATAGTGGAGCGTTGAAATGGCGGGTTAAGAGGAAGTAAACCTGTTGGTTGAATTCCTCTTTTCGTACCATTGTTCTGTTATTCCAGCATCCCATTATTCCAAGAGCGATCCACTAAACAAGCGTGGGAAAAACTTCTTAACTCTCCCGCCTTTGGCGGGATAGAACTTTCGATATGTTAAACTAATACACTGGTCGAACTATTCTAGCGAGCCGACTGAGCGGCGGCACCGGGGCCGTCAAGGCTCCGGTGCCGCAGGCGAGTTTTCGAATTCCAGATTTGCTACGGATTGAGGTTGGACTCTACGGCCGAGGGTTATTCCGGTTTCCACATCTTCAGGTACTTGGGGATCTGCGCTGCCTCGCGCGGTCCAACCAGAATCTTCCACCCTGACAGCTCCTCTTCCAGTTCGCCGCTGATGGCCGCAGCATAGCCCGGAATCACGAGATTCTTGTGAGTAACCTTGTCGCCAAGGCCCATTTTGGTTACGGCGCTTCCCACCGACTCGCCGGTAAACTTTCCGGCGGCCCAGGCAGTGAGCACGCTCAGTCCTTCGGTATCCACTACGGCCAGCCAGCTGGGCACCCTGCTTCCCTCGATTTCACCGGAGACAATGAAGTAGGTCAGGGAGAAGTTGCAGGTAACCAGAGCCGGTGAGTTCTCATCGGGGTTGCCGATGGGGTAGATGCCCTGCTCGGCGGTCATGGGCCGCTGCGGATCCGTGTAGATATTGAGCCGCTCCAGCAAGAGCGGAAAGAGACTATGCGCCTCCAGGTCGCTCATTACAATGAAGCCGGCGTACTTGGCAATGAACATGGCGGCAAGCAGGGTCTCCTCCATGAGATTGTCGGCCATCTCACAGGGAAAAGTGATGGTGGGAAACCCCAGGGGCCGGAATACCTGTTTCACCGCGGCCCGCCGAAGAACCGTGTGGTCCTCAAAGGCCTGTTTGGGCGTCCTTGCACCCGTGTCCAGCACCAGGTCCTTGACTCCCATGCCGGTGAGTTTCTCACTCAGGGCGATGAGGCCGTCGTAGCCGTCGCTGCTGCTGCGGATTGCCAGGGGACATCCCGTTTCCTTGGCCAGGTCGCCCAGGGTATCGGCGGTCTCCTCGGTGGCCGCGTAGATCAGCGGTTTACGATCCGCACAGGCCTTCACCCCGGCGGAGAGCGCATCCGCGTTGTCGCTTATCAAGATAAGGGCCGCGGGAGACGCCTCCTTGACCTTGTTGACCAGGCTCACAAACGTGTCCGCGTTGCCCGAGGTGTCCTTGACTGCCACCATCTCGGCCCGTAGATTAAGCCCGACGCGTTCGTACTGGTATTTTTGCAGCTTTTCGATCCGGTCGTTCACCGCGGCATCATCCATATCCGTGGTGATGAGCACAGCAAGGCCGGGCTGGTTCACAAAGGTTTTCTCATGCCGGAACATGACGTTCTCGCCTCCCACCTTCACCTCGTAGTCTCCGGTGCCGACGGTCAATGGCCGCACTGGAGGCGCAGAACTTTCCGCCAGCTGTTCCCTGGCCTCATCGGAGACGTAGGGACAGTCGTCCAGGTTTGCCTTGCCCGAGGCAAGGGCCATGGCGAAGGCGAGGCAGGTGGGTACACCACACTCGCCGCAGTTGGTTTTGGGAAGCAACTTGAAGATCTGAATTCCTGTCAATCCCATAGTATCTCTCCTCAACCTCCACAGAATACCGTCAGAATAGCCGGCGGGAGGACTACGCCTCCCGCCGGACTTGGTCTTAGCCTACCTACCTACATGATGGATTCCATCTCAAGCGCCGGATGCTGTTTTTCCTGGAGGAAGGGCAGGATTTCCTCCTCGGTGGTTCCCACCGTCTCGTCTGCGACCCGGTCCAGCAGATCAGGTACTCCCAGATCCTCGGCCCGCTTGTTGAACCGCTCCTTGATCTCTTCTTTGAGGCTTGAAGGCATCCAGACCATTCGTTTCAGGCCGCCGTCGCCGCTGATGAACTTGCGCTGGCAGATATTGTACTTGCTGTGGCCCACGAATCCCGGCGTCACCTGGCCGCCACCGATGGTCCCGGCAAGGGTGGTGAACTTCATGCCGCATGGGGTCATCCCCGTATATTCGCGGTTGACGGTCATCACCCCATTGCACGCAGGCAGCAATGCAGCCACACACTCGCAGCAACCGCAGGTGGTCATGGGATCGTAGACGATGCTGTAGAAGTTGTAGCTAGAGACCGACTGGCGGGAGGCCTTGTACACGAACTCGTTGACCCCCTTCCAGTTGCCGAGCACCGGATCGAGGGTCTCTCCCTTCTCGATGGGCTGGTTGCAACCCGTCGGGTTGATCTCGTAGGCGGCCTTGCAGTCCATCCAGTTGTAAGCACCGCAGAGACCGGTGCGCTCGGGGCTGATTACACAGACGTGGTTCGGTGCAAAGGACTGGCACAGGGTGCAGGAGTAGTAGATCTCGGTGGTCTCGTCGGTCATACCTTCGATGCGCTCATCGCGCGTGTGGTAGACGGACCGGGCCTTCTCAACCATCTCCTTGACCTTGTCCTCCTCGGTATAGATCTTCACCTGGCACTTGTCGAAAATGGTGCCGAAGTCCTGGTGGTACTTGGCGTGGATGATCTTGCCGAGGTGCTCCAGGGTGAACCCTTTCTCCACCGCGGCCTTGCCGATCCGGTACCAGGCAATGTCCCGCTGGCCAATGTGCATAACACCCTGGGCATAGTTCACCAGGTGGTGAATCTGGCGCTCCAGAATGGGCTCGTAGTCCTCCTGCATCTTGCGCCCGGCCACCTCAACCACCACGGCCAGGGGCATGCGGGTTCCCTCTTTCACATCGGTGATATCCTTGCCGATCACCTCGATTTTGCCGTCTTCCACCTTGTCCATATCGGCGATGGTGGTCCACTCTACACACGGGGTCTTGCCGCCGCCACACTCCACGAAGACGTCGTCCTTGCGGATGCGCTCCCCCTCGAAGGCCGGGCCGTACGAGACCGGAACCGGAATCTCGGTGATGGTAACCTTCAGGCCCCGGACCTCGATGGACTTGGCAGGCATTTCCCTGTGCGATACATTGGCCACCACGTGCTCATAGGTACAGATACCGGTCGGCAAAATCTCGGGAACGTCCGTATCCGCAAGGGTGGGGAAGCCCCAGTTGATCGCCCCGGCCGCATTGGCAGCCCACTCGGCATTCACCTCACCCAGAGCATTGACAAAGGCAAAGATTTTACTCTTGTTGTAGAGCAACATGCGCTTGTAGTCTCCGGGCTTGATCCCGCCAAAGGAGAAACCGGCTCGGTTGGCAAAGCCCAGGGCAAAGACCGCTGCCGAGATGTCCGGGCCGAAAGGTACCAGCCGCGTGCCCCAGCCGATCTGGACTCCAGCCTGGACCAGCTGCTCGGCAAAGGTGGTGCCGCCCTGGTTGGCACACATAAACACATAGAGGTTCTTTTTCTGGTACTCTTCAGCGATGAATTTGGCGGTTTCTATATCCGGCGCCGCGCCCACAATGGCGGCAAAACCCGGGGCGCTACCGTCCACAAACTCGATTCCGCGTTTGCGCATGATGGTATCATCCGCGGCACCAACCCAAAATTGCCCGGCTTCCAGATCCGGGTCCTCCCCCTGAAAGTAGAAATCCGGCTCCTCCACGTAGCGAATCGCCTCGACGACTTCCTCCGCAAGAAGGGCGGCCATGCCTGCATCCAGGGTATGGCCCAGATACGGCACATGAACCCTCCCTTTTATGTGGGGAGGAAGCAGAGAGCGACAGCGTTCCATCACTGGCACCGCATCCCTCATTTTCTCGACCTTGATGCCCAAAATAGCCAAGATAATGGGCAGGTAATAGGCCGTATTGGGAAACTCCAGTTTCTGGTCCGGGCCGTACTTTTCCATGGCCTCCTTGAATTTTCCTTCGGCCTTTTGAACGATGTTGTATGCCCCCTGAATGGCGGCAAACGCAACTAAGCGTGACATCTTTAGACTCCTTCTTTGAGCTATTGTTTAACCCTAGGCCCATTCAGCTTCGTCCCATTCACGCCGATCGGCCATATCCACGAGCACCCTCTCCTTGGCCACGTCGATGCCCAGGGCCCTGCGTTTGGCATCAATATGGGCAATCATCTTATGGGCAGCCTTGATATGGTCTGCCTCGAAGTCCCACATTCCTCCCAGTTCGCTTTCCAGCCCTTGGAACAGGTAGTCGGTCAGCTCCTTGCTGTTCAGGGTGGGGAAGTTAACACCGAATACGGTGTAGACTCCGGAAGAGACAAAGTAGTGCCCGATGGATACCGCCTTTTCACTCATCCATTCCGGCGCCGCGCCGGCGGCGGGTAGATCGCTGATGTCCTCACCCAGTCCGCCCTCTCTCACTACTTCGCTTGCGGCAATGAGAATACGGCTGTTGTCCACACAGGAACCCATGTGCAGAACCGGCGGTATTCCCACGGTCTCGCAGACCTCGGCCAGGCCGGGGCCTGCATGAACCAGGGCCGCATCCGGGCTCAGGAGACCCACCTTCCCGCAGGCAATGGCATTGCAGCCGGTGGTCAGTACCAGGACGTCATTCTTGATCAGCTCTTTTACCATCTCGACATGACAACTGTCATGTTTCACTCTCGCGTTGTTTCACCCGACAACTCCGGCGACACCTCGTATGCGCCCGTTGATGATGTTGTCGTTCAGCGGCCGGAAGGATTCCCTGAATGTACCGCCCAGCATGTACCTGATGGCCTCGTAGCTGAAGCCTGCCACCACCTCGGCATGCTCCCCTTTGGGGATGCAGACCTTGGAGGGATCCCGGTTGGGGAAATTATCAATAGCCGCCCGCAGGATCTCCTTGGCGTTTTCCATGGCGTGGTGTTCTTCAAACTGGATATGGGTGGCGCCTTCCTGCATTTTGGCCCGGTAGTTGGTGGTGATGATCCTGGTGTGGAAGCACTTGGCCGTCTCGGTAATGGCCTGCATGATGCACTGTACATCCACAACCATTGCCTCTACGGCGCCTGTGACAATGGCAAGTTCCTGCTGGAGGAAATTGCCGCAGATCGGAATCCCGTGCCGCATCAGAAGCTCGTTGGCCGTGCAGCAAATACCCGAAAGGCTGATTCCGTTGGCGCCCTTGGACCGGGCGTATTCCAGGATCTCCGGGTCATTGGCCGCAGCGACGATCATCTCCGAGAGCAGGGGCTCATGCCCATGGATGACCACGTTCACCTTGTCATCTTCGAACAACCCGAGGTTCATCTTGGATTTGATGGGAATCGGACAGCCGAACAGGATATCTTGCAGCTCCGTGGCGTACATGGAGCCTCCCCAGCCGTCAGCAATGGCCGCCCGGGTGCCTTGATGAATCAGGTTCTTGTAGTCCTGATCGACACCGATGTGGGTGCGGTGCATGATCTCGACGATTTCCCGGTCGATCCCCCGGGGCACTACACCGAGCTTCTTCCAGAGCTCGTAGCGCTTTTTGGGGGCCGCCTTGCAGTAGGATACCTCGCCCATCTGCTGGCCCCATTCGCCCAGGGCCTTCTCACCCAATTCAACGGCGATCTCCTTGACCTCCCGGCCCTCGGTCTCGATGCCGAAATTGGTGGCAACCTCCATGAGCTTCTTGGTGTCTTTGATCTTGTAGTCCTCGGTCTCACCCTTGGCCGCTGCCAGGAAGGTCTCGGCAACCCCACGGCCGTGGTCCGAGTGAGCTGACGCCCCGCCGGCAATCATGCGGATGAAATTCCGGGCAGCAATGGTCTCGGGCGTAGCCCCACATATACCGGTCCTCTTCTTCTTTTCTTCCGGCGTTTCTTCCCTCTTCGGGGCTGAGACCCGGCAGGGACCCATGGAGCAATGCTTGCAGCATCCTCCATCCCTGCCGATGGGACAGGGCTTGATCCGCTCTGCACGTTCAAAGGCGGTTTCAATCCCTAGCTGGGCAGATACACCCAGCATCCGCGCGGTACCGGGATCACCGCTGAACTCCTCAGGCGTTTTGGCCTTCTTTGCTTTCGCTTTTACTTCCTCCGCCATTGTAAAACTCCTTCGTGAAGTATCTTGTATTGTGCCAGGTCTTTCCTGGCATCCTCCGGAGTGAGATACCCCGTGTAAAACCCTACTCCATCATCTTGTCAATAAATCCTCGCACCAGCTTCACCGCCTCCGGGTGACGCATCATCAGAACATCGCCTCCAGCCAGGAGCAGATCCACCGCAGTCACCGCCTCCATGAGGATGCCGCGTTTGGCCGGATCACCCAGATCCGGCGCTTCCTCCGCGCTCAACTTGGCCTCCTTGCACCGCCAGACCTCGTGGGCCAGGTTGTTGATTATGGGAAGCTGCAGTTTATCATCCTCCTGGGTGAGGGCTGCCATTCTGATTCGCTCCATCACCGAGTAGCTGTACTCCAGGCCGTAGCCCAGGCCGCCTGTGGTGGGATCGATGATAATGTTCTCGTCCTTGACGCCCAGGTTTCCCAGAAGGATGTTGAGCTGCTTGGCCAGATTGACGTCAATGGGTGTTGAAGCGGCGATGGTGTGCTTGTAACCAAGGGCGGCGGCACCAATCTGTTTGTAGTCACCTTCTTCCACCGGGCCCAGAATGAGGTTCTTGTTCTGGCACTTCTCCGCCACCAGCCGCATCACCTCGATGTCCTTCTCATGGTTGTAGGTGCCCCAGACAACCACCGGAATGTCCACGGCATCCACCACTGCCTTGACCCTTTCGGCTACCTCCTCAGCTGGCGCATCGTCCGCATTGGGATCAGCGCTCTGGCACTGAATCACCAAAAGATCCGGTTCGTATTCCAATACCTTCTTGGCCCAGGCCACCGGATCGCCAAGAACATCCTTGTAAGGTTCTCTGGCCGGCGGCGGCCACTCATCGCCAGGATCCTTGTCCCAGATCTCCATGGCGATCTTCGGGCGATTGGGCATTTCACCTTCGAAAATATGGAAGGGGTAGGAATTCTGGCCGCCCACTGTAACTGCCTTGTCGCCCACTCCGAGGTTCAGCGTTTTGATGTCCCCGGAGTAAGTTTGTTTTGGAGCTTCAAATGCCACGGGTCGCACCTCCTTTATTTTGTTGCTGGTTCACTTTCCGGGCTCATCGCCCACCGAGCGTCATCTCGCCCTGCTCTTTCAGCTACCAAATTACCTCCTTTGCGGTTATGTGACTTTTTGCACATTACCACACCGTCCCTATCATCTCAAGCTGTTTCTTGTTTTTCACCACAACTGGTTTTGAACCGGTATGTTGCTCGGCACCAAGGATGCCACAAGGAGCGGCATCACCTCGCATCAGGCACAGGCCAACAGATCCTTCGCTTGCGACGCAAAAACCCGGACCCTGCCACAGACGCGGTCTTGATCTGTCCACGTGACTGCCGCCAGGAAGAGCAGCAACTAGAGAGCGCCTGCTGTGAGGCTCAAGCGTGGAACTTGTTATTACCAGATATACTTAGTCGAGATCAGCTAAGATGTCAATAATTCTTTCACAAAGTCTTCGAAAAATCAACAAGAACAAACCGGTGTCACAATAAAAAAAGCCCCTCTCGAAGAGAGGGGCATGCAAATGCCTCCGGCGGCGACCTACTCTCCCACCCCGTCTCCAGGGCAGTACCATCGGCGCTGAGGAGCTTAACTTCCGTGTTCGGGATGGAAACGGGTGTTTCCTCCTCGCTCTGGCCACCGGAAACCTGTTTGTACTCACATGAATAGGGCACTGGCAACCATCGACTTGGTAGGTAACCTAATGAGTATGGTCAAGCCGCACGGCCAATTAGTATCGGTTAGCTAAATGCGTTACCGCACGTACACACCCGACCTATCAACCTCGTGGTCTACGAGGGGCCTTTAGCCTCTCCCGCCGAAACGGGAGAGAGGGGATATCTCATCTTGGGGTGGGCTTCCCGCTTAGATGCCTTCAGCGGTTATCCCTGCCGAACATAGCTACCCAGCGATGCCACTGGCGTGACAACTGGTACACTAGAGGTTCGTCCATCCCGGTCCTCTCGTACTAGGGACAGC
>JBKHJD010000047.1:0-11263 GCA_046538315.1 Syntrophobacteria bacterium | reverse complement strand
CATACTTGAGACTGTGGGTTGAGTGGTGAAGGCGTGGTTGCTGAATGACGCAAGTAGCTGTAACGAAAAAGCTTGGTGTTAACAGTGAATCACCAAATGGCGCCTTGAAGTCCCCCTTTGTAAAGGGGGATTTAGGGGGATTTTCAAGCGCTCCCAACTCCCCCCTGCCCCCCTTTTTACAAAGGGGGGAACGGGACAGGGAAACCATATTCATGTTGCGAAAACGGACAGTTAACATACCCACAGTCTCAAGTGTGTCCCGTGGTCAGCGTCAGCGTCTCCACCCGGTGCCTCTTTCTGGGATGGAACTGAATATATAGCAAACAGGTGAGATGAAGCCAGCATTTTTTTGTTTGACATAGCGCATAGCGAAACCAGCCGACCAGTGAGCGCCACCAACTGCTTGCTCTCCCCGGGGCATTTACAAAGCCGTGCGCTTCCATTACACTCACGGCCCATGCACCGGACTCTGTTGCGATACGTATGTGCTGAACAGGCGGTACCCTTCTGCGTCAGCCTTTTTGTTCTGACCCTTGTGCTTTTCCTTGGCAAAAGCATGCGGTACACGCAGCTTCTCTTTGCCAGCGGCTCCGGGTTCGCCGATTTCGGCAAGCTGCTCTTGTATTCCCTTCCCTACTTTTTCACCTTCACCATCCCGATGGCAACGCTCCTTGCCGTGCTCCTTGCATTTGCCAGGCTGGCACACGACAACGAGATTACCGCCATGAAAGCCGCGGGCATAAGTTTCTACCAGATGATTCCGCCGGTGGCCCTGGTGGCGGGCAGCGCCTGGCTTTTCACCCTGGTGGTTTCTTGTTTCGTCCTGCCCGATGGCAACAGTGCCTTGAAGGGGGCTCTGGTGGAGATGGCCAGATCCAGGGCCGAGTTGGGACTCAAGGAACGGGTCTTCAACGATCAGTTCGACGGCCTGGTCTTTTTTGTCAATGAGATATCGGCAGACGGCAGAGAGCTGAAGGAAGTATTCATCTCCGACGAGCGATCCACAAAGACGAAAAGTACCATCATTGCTGAAAAGGGCCTCTTTATAAACGAGCCCGACCGCAACAGACTCAGTCTCAGGCTCTTTCAGGGAACCATTATCAGGGTGGGAGATGCCCTGCGCAGCAGCCAGAGCATTCGCTTTGAGAAATACGATTTCCACGTGGACCTGGAATCCATCGGCTTTGGCGGCAAGAAATACCACAAAGACGAGTCGCACTTCAGTCTCACCGAGCTACGGAAGGCACTGGCCGAGGCCGAGCCCAGTTCTGAGGAGCACAATGAACTACTTCTGGAATGGCATCGAAGACTCTCACTTCCCTTTGCCTGTCTTGTCCTGGGCTTTGTCGCTGCCCCGCTGGGGGTTCAATCCGGTAGCGTTTCCCGGTTCTCGGGAGTGGTTCTCGGTCTTTTGCTCTTCCTGCTCTACTATATTTTCTTCTCGGCCGCCAAAGCCCTGGGCGAAAACGGGGCCTGTCCGCCGGCCATTGGTCTGTGGCTGCCCAACGTGCTCCTTGGCGTGCTCGCGATTGTCCTCTGGACCAAAACCGCCCGGGAATCCCCATGGAAACCTGTTGTTCTCGGCCAGCACCTGGTAAAGGCAGCAGCTGCTCGCCTGAAGATTCGGGGGCGCTATGGAGCTCGGAGGAAGTGAACACCTTGGACGACTTTGCCCATTTTGGGGTTGACAACGTGGAAAAAGGCCGACTAAGAATCGTTCAATCAGCCGAGGCTTCATGAACAACAGGCTGGTCAGTGGTGGTGGCGTAGTATGCATATCCTGGGCATTTCCTGCTTTTACCACGACAGCGCGGCCTGCCTTGTCCGCGACGGCACTATCGTGGCGGCCGTCCAGGAGGAGCGGTTCACCCGGAAGAAACACGACCCGAGGTTCCCGAGACATGCCGTCCGATACTGCCTGGAGGAGGGAAGGATTACGATCCGGGATGTGGATTACCTGGTCTTTTACGACAAACCGCTGCTCACTTTTGAGCGTCTCCTGATGAGCTACTTGACGGTAGCCCCCAGGGGTCTTCGATCCTGGCTCGCGGCCATGCCCCTGTGGCTCAGGCAAAAACTCTATATTCCCAAAATCGTTCGGAGGGAAACAGGCTACCAGGGGGATGTCCTTTTTACGGAGCACCATGAAGCCCACGCCGCCTCCTGTTTTTATCCATCGCCTTTCAACGAAGCAGCCATTTTAACCGTTGACGGCGTTGGAGAATGGGCAACTGCAAGTTACGGCTTTGGAAAGCATGGGGAGATTACCTTGCTCAAGGAACTCCATTTCCCGGATTCTTTGGGACTGCTCTACTCGGCCTTTACTTATTTCACCGGGTTCAAGGTCAACTCGGGTGAATACAAGCTCATGGGGCTTGCTCCGTACGGCAAGGCTCGATATAAGGATCTCATTCTCTCGGAACTGGTAGATATAAAAGAAGACGGCTCCATACGGCTGAACCTTTCCTACTTTGATTTCCTGGGAGGGCTGCGTATGACCAACGAGCGTTTCGCGGAGCTGTTTGGCGGCCCCCCCAGAAAACCCGAAACGGAGATCACCCAGAGGGAAATGGACATCGCAGCGAGCATTCAGGCCGTAACCGAGAAGATCCTTTTGACAATAACAAACCACGTCCACAGAGAGACCGGTCTGGACAATCTCTGCCTTGCAGGGGGAGTGGCTCTCAACTGCGTTGCCAATGGCCGGATACTGCGGGAAGGCCCCTTTGAAAATCTCTGGATTTAACCCGCAGCCGGAGACGCTGGCGGGGCACTCGGCGCGGCCCTGTCCTGCTGGCACCGCTATCTTGGAAACGAGCGGTCGGTCTCACCCGAATATGACAGCCAGCAGTGGTCATATCTGGGGCCTTCATTCTCCAACGGGGTTGTGAAGGCCTTCCTTGAAAGCAAAGGCTACCCCTACCATGAACTCGAAGCGGATATGCGGGCCAGGAGCGTTGCTGAGCAGATTGTTGCAGGAAAAACTGTGGGCTACATGGCGGGGCGCATGGAGTTCGGACCCCGGGCCCTGGGGGCCCGGAGTATCCTGGGGGATCCCAGACGGCAGGAAACCCAGAGCATCATGAATCTGAAAATAAAAAACCGTGAATCCTTCAGACCGTTTGCTCCTTCGGTACTGGAGGAGAAAGCCGCCGGCTACTTCGACATCGACAAACCGAGCCCGTATATGCTGCTCGTTGCGGGAGTCCGTGAGGAAAGACGTCTTCGGCAGCCTCCAGGTGAGGGAATGTCGATGCTGGAGCGCCTCAAGGTGAAGAGAAGCGAGATACCCGCCGTCACCCACCTGGATTACTCGGCCCGTCTCCAGACGGTAAGCCGGGACCAGAACCCTGACTACCATACCCTCATCGCGGAATTCGACAAAATGACCGGTTGTCCGGTCATCGTCAATACCAGCTTCAATGTCCGGGGAGAACCGATCATCTGCACCCCGGAAGACGCCTATCGGTGTTTCATGCGCACCGAGATGGATGTCCTGGTCGTGGAAAATTGCATTCTCTTCAAAGAAGAACAACCCCCCTGGAAGGAGAAGGAAGATTGGCGCAATGAACTGGAACTTGACTGAGCTGGGAGAAATTCGCAAATTCGGATTCGTTGCCTTCATCTTCTTCGGATGTCTGTGCACGTTCGCCCTCTGGGGCAAAAGGCTCTATCCCGCCTGGGTGTTCGGCTTCCTCTCTATTCTGGGTTGCGGCTTCATGGCGGCCCCGTCACGCTTGAGACCACTCTATGTCCGCTGGCTGCTGGTTACCCGTTTCCTGGGCCGGATGGCAACCATACTGGTTCTCAGCCTGGCCTACTACCTGGTGATCACACCCGCAGCTTTGATAAAACGCATCTTCGGCGGGCGTCCGCTTCCTCTTTCGCCGGACAAAAACGCCTCTTCATACTGGGTAACGCGCAGTGAACCCGCACAGCCCAGAGAACGATTTTCGAAACGATACTAGGGAGATCAGTATGGCAAATCAATCCATCATTGTAGAGTTCTGGGAATTTTTGAAGCTCAGAAAGCGTTTCTGGTTGCTTCCTTTGGTGCTCGTGCTCTTGCTCCTGGGAGGCCTGATCGTTTTCGCCGAAAGCAGTGCGGTGGCGCCTTTTCTCTATGCGCTGTTTTAGGGTACGAAACGTCAGTATGTGCAAATCAAGGGACCGGAGGTCACCGGCATGAACCTGCGACGGGGAAAGAGGGCTCGGATCCTGTTGGCGCTGGGAGTTCTCCTGCTCAGTTTTTGCCTCTGGCTTGTTCCCAGTGACGTGGTGGAGTTGATTGCCAGGCAACGGCGTGTCCTGCTTGGCAGATATTCCATGGACTGGTTTTCTACCCTCTTTCTCCTTACCCCGATTCTGTGGCTGGTTGCCTATGCCCTGTGGGCCTCCACCAGGCTCGGCGCGAAGCCTGCGGCCTTTCGAGTGGTCGCCTTGCTTTCTTCCGTTCTATTGGCAACGCTCGCAATAGATCTCATCGGGCGGTTTGCCCGCGAGCCGCGCTACATCGAGGAGCACGTGCAGGAGCGAGCCCACTGGCCGGGAGAACGGGTCCACGACGTCGTTCGGCATCGTCCCCCCCAGGTTTGCTATGAAATCCACTACACCGACACCCCACCTTACCCCCGCTCCTACCCGGAGGCGCCCCCTGGTTATCCTCCAGTCGAAATAACCCTTACAACCGATGCCCGTGGCTACCGCAATAGCACCAGTTATGTACACTACGATATCGTGACGGTTGGAGATTCCTTCACGGAAGGTTCCCGGGTGTCCGACCACGAATCATGGCCTGTTCTGCTGGGGAAACAACTGAACCGAAGGGTTTACAACTTGGGAATCTCGGGGGGATCACCGGATTACTATGTCAATGTCTTCCGGGCCTTCGGCCTTGATCTTGAGCCGAAGGTAACCATATTTATGATTTACGAGGGAAACGACTTCAAGGGCGTCAGGCTCGAGGAGGGCTCGACCATTCCTGCCAAACCTCTGGGTAGACGAATCAGAGATGCCGTCAAGGATTCGCCTGTGGTGCTGGCCCTCAAGAAGGCCTTTATCAAATATCTATGCCCCATCAATGCCGACGGCCCGGTTCGCGGAGCTGAAATCCTCTCCTGGATGCCCGTCGCCGTGCCCCAGGGGCCTGATGCCAAATACTACGCGTTCAAGCCCAAGCGCCTGACGCGCCTTTACTGGACCGAGAACGATTTCCGGCAATCCTTTGGCTGGACCAGCACCGTAAAGCTCTACAAGATGATCAAGGAGATATGCGATCGGGAAAAAATCCGACTCATTTTCACGTACGCCCCGAGCAAACCCCACGTGGTGATGCCCCTCGTAAAGGACCGGGTTACGCCGGAGCAACTGCACGCCTTTGCCTCGTTCAAAAAGAGCGGCCTGCCCCCGCCGGAGCAGTTCAAGGAAGAGCTCTACAATCGATTGGATTCTCAGGAGAGGGTTCTGCACGAATTTTGCCACGCCGAAGGCATCGAATTTGTCAGCACTACCGCTGCGCTTCAGAACATGGCGGCCCAAGGACACCAGGTTTATTACACGTATGACCAGCACTGGACACCCCCTGGACATGTTGTGGTGGCCGAAGAGTTGTCCAGGTACTTGAAGATTTTGAATTCAGAACGAACTAACACCCGGCCCGCGAACAGGAGTAGTTCTGAAAAGCAATTTGGATGGCTATGTGTGGAATAGCAGGATATTGTTTGCAGGATGAAAATATCTGTCTGGAGAAGCGCCTGGAGAAAGCCGGAAGCCTCATGGCCCACAGGGGTCCAGACGGTGAAGGGCTGTTTATTGACGGCGGTGTCGGCCTGACCCACAGAAGACTGGCCATCATAGACATATCTAAAGGGGCCCAGCCATTGACCGAGCCGTCTGGTCAATGGACCGTAGTATTGAATGGGGAGATCTACAACTTCCTTCGCCTCAGGAAACAGCTCAAGCAGCAGAACGTGCCGTTCAATACTCGCTCAGACAGTGAAGTACTGGCAAGCCTTTTGAAGCTCTTTGGCCCAAAGGCCTTGGAAAAACTGAGGGGCATGTTCAGCTTCTGTGCCTTTGACCGCAGAAACCGGAACATACTCCTCGCCCGGGACAGGTTCGGGGTGAAGCCGCTTTTCTATGTTGAAAACGGTCAGGGATTCTTTTTTGCTTCTGAGATCCCTACCCTCCTGGAGCTAAGCCAGTGTTCAAGAAAGGTGTCTCCAGAGGCTATAGACCTCTTCTTGAGCCTTCGTTACGTGCCCCACCCTTATGCGGCCATTTCAGCGATCAAGCGGATACCTCCGGGTCATTACATGATTGTACGCCACGGCAGGGTAGTTGAGTTTAAACCGTACTGGACCCTCAATCCTTCCATGGCGCCGAAAATCGATTTCCAACCCGCCTGTGAGGAACTCAGACAGCGTTTCGACGAAGCCGTGGATTTGCGTCTTATTGCAGATGTTCCCGTCGGGGCATTTCTCTCGGGTGGAGTGGACTCCACCCTGACCGTGGCCTCCATGTCAAGAAGGAGAAAAGTCAAGACGTACTCCGTAGGCTTTGAGGAAGACCGGTTTAACGAACTTCCCCATGCCAAGGAGGCGTCAAAACGGCTTGGCACAGATCATCATGAACTCGTCCTCTCTCCGGAGGCTTTGACCGAGATCCCAAATATCCTGGGGCGCTTCGGGGAACCCTTTGCCAACGAAACGGCAATCCCCCTCTATTTCCTGAGCAAATTTGCCGCCAGGGATCTAAAGGTTGTCCTCACCGGAGACGGGGGAGACGAGATCTTTGCAGGATACAAGCGCTATGCACACTGCCTCAGAATCAAACGGCTCGACAACCGCCACCTCATCTACCCTTACCTTTTCCTGCGGCGCGTCGGCTCGGCGTTTGAGGGGCTTGTCAATCCTTCCCGCAAGGCAGGCAGATTCCCCCGGAGAGCTGCCGATCGGGCGCTGCTCCTCAAACACCCGAACAGGTATCTCGCCTTTGTTGAAGTATTTGATACCAGAGCAAAACAACAGATGTGCAACTCCCAAGGCCCGTTAGCGGCCCACATTCACAGTTCACTTGCTGCAAACCTCATCGCCAATCTCTACGACTCCGCACAAGGCGGAGAACTCGAGCGGTTACAATACGTCGATATCCACACTTATCTGCCTGGAGATATCCTGTATTACGCCGATCACATGAGCATGGCTGCGGGTCTCGAGGTCCGGTCGCCGTTTCTTGACTATAAACTCGTTGAGTATGCGCTTTCCCTTCCCTCCTCGTATCGCCTCAACTCGAAGGAAGGAAGCAAGCGTATATTAAGAGAGGCATTTTCCGACCGCATCCCCAAAAGCTTCTTTGCCAGACCAAAGAAAGGTTTTTCTATCCCTCTGGGCACGTGGCTGGCCGGCCCGCTGAGAGAGCAAGTCAGAGACGGGCTGCTTGGGGCAACCGAGGTGTTTTATTGCCTGTTTTCAAGAAAAGCGATTGAACAATTGATGGGCCAAGATCCGAGACAGGACTCGCAAACAGCCAAAAGAATCTGGTCGCTTTTCATACTGGCACAGTGGATGAGACTGTTTTCCATCACCATATGATGAAGCCCACCATCAAAACCCTGTGGGATCTCAGCCTGAGCCTGCACCGCGCTCGCCGGGGCCCGGTGAAGCCGATCAGCCAGTTTGATCCCAGGAACACACGTCGAATTCTTGTGGTCTCCTGCACTGCTATAGGAGATACCCTGCTATCTACACCTTCCCTGCGGACCACCAGACTTCTGTTCCCAGAGGCGCACATAAGCTGGCTGCTGAGAGACCGGTATGCGGAATTCTTCGCAAGCAATCCCGACGCAGACGAAGTCATCCTTTACAGGGGCGCATACAGAAAGGTTTTTCGTCTCGTTCGCCAGTTGAAAAAGCGACGCTACGACCTGTGCCTGGTATTCCACGATAGCGATCCCTGTCCGGTCCAGGCAGCTTTTCTGGCTGGAGTGCCGTTCATCATGCGATCTGGTTTCAAGGATGAAATCGTGGTCCAGTATCTATCGTTCCGGGTACCGTACAGGGACGAAGCCCACATAATAGAACAGCGAATGGATGTGCTGCGCTCTCTGTTGAAGCTGCCTCTTAACAGTCCAGGGGACACGCGGGTGACATTCCCATTACATCCAGAGCTCGTGGACAGACAGTGGAGAAAGTTTGCCCAGGACTATGGCGTCCATCCCAGAGATGAGCTGATGATAGGGTTTCAGATATCTGCAGCCAGGTCTTACAAGGCCTGGCCCGCTCGGAACTTCGCCGCGCTTGCCACCAGGATCCTGGAGAGCTACCCACAATCGCGCATTTTTCTGTTCGGAGGCCCCCGTGATGGTAAACTGGCACGGCAGATAAGAGAAAAACTTTGCCTGGATCATCGGGTAATCAGCCTTGCAGGCTCGCTGAGGCTTGCGGAGCTGCCTTCAGCCCTCAAAGGTCTTGATCTTCTGGTTACCAACGACACCGGCCCCTTCCACCTGGCAATAGCGTTGAGAATACCGACCATATCCCTTTTCGTACCGAGTACCGTGCGACACACTGGCCCCTACCAGGACCCTGAATTACACATTGTAGTTAGAAAGCCGAGACCATGCTCACCCTGTCTCCAGAAATACTGTCCCGAGCCTTTCTGTATGCAGTCCATCGATGTGGCAGAGGTATTCAATCACCTTCAAGCACAACTTGCAACCCATGTCCACAAGAACGCGGCCCATACATACACGGCCTAGTCTCGTTTTCGCGTATCCGGAGCCCCTGCCGTCACGCAAAGCCCGGTGCGTCCAGGTGATGGGTACTGCCACCGCCTTGGCACAGCTTCTCCCGGTTACTCTGGTTGCGGAAATCCGTGCAGATCCTTTTGCGCCATTTGGCCTCAGCATGCCCGAGACAATGCGGGTTGTTGATCTTAGAAGGAGCTTTGGTATCTTTATTTCAAACAGTTGGTTTCGCTTCAAGTTTGAACGTCTGCTCAAGCAACTCCGGCCGAACCTGGTCTACGCAAGGCACGGCAGGCTGGCCTGCGAACTGGCAGGCAAGGGACATCCGGTGATCTACGAAGTTCACGAAATCCTCAGGGACAAGTATCCTGGCCGGTCGGAGGTTTCGAAACAGGAAGCGGTTATTTCCAGTGCGGCGAAAGGTATCATTTTCATTTCCTCAAAGCTACGGGACAGGTGGCACGAGCTCTACGGACAGGTTCGTTCTGCAGTTATACCGAGCGGTACGTTCTATCAAGAGAATTTGAAAAAAGACCTTGTCCGGGGACGGTTGGATACCATTTACTACGTGGGTACGCCGTATTATGAATGGAAGGGAATCAACATCCTGTTTCGCGCCCTTGAGCGTATTCGAGGAACGCGTCTTGTTCTCGTGGGAGACTTTTCTCCAGAACAAGTGCCTGAAACTATCCGGCACAGGGTTGATTGCCTCGGGCACCTGCCGAATAAAGAGGCCAGAGCTGTGCTGAACAATGCGCACATAACCGTGCTGCCAAACTCCAGTGAGACGGTGACAAGCCGCCTGTACACCTCGCCCTTGAAGCTTCTCGAATACATGGCAGCAAGAACTGCCATAGCGGCCTCGGCTTTACCAAGTGTCCGTGAAATTGTCACCGACAGGGAGGTCCTTTTCTTTGAGCCCGACAATCCTGCCGCCCTGGCCAGGGCCATCGAAGAGTTGTTACAAGACGAAGAGCTGAGGTATCGTTTGGCATGGTCCGCATGGCAAAAGGCGGCAAGGTACTCCTGGGAAGCCAGGGCCAACAGAATTGAAGGATTCGTCAACTTCCTTCTGTAACCAATGGTCAACCGCGTAGCAGATATTCCTCCCAGGGAAAAATGGGAAATCAACGACCCTGATTTCTCTCCTGAGAACCTCCGGGGGGCCCAAGACATCCTGCTGGTCAAGAAAACAGAGACAAGAGAGGTCTACCGCCATGGGGCTTTCTTCATCAAGGCCTTCCAGATAGGGCCGATAGGGTTGAGAGTCCGCGACCCCGGGAAAAGGGAGTGGAACCTCGCCCGGGCCCTCCATCCCAGAGGCCTCACAGCGCCGCCAGTGGCCTATGCGAATGCAAGAAACTGGAGCTTTTATGTGGCAGAAGATGTCTCTGGGCCAGACCTCGGGGTATTTCTCAGCTCGATCTGGCCAACCTTGAACCACAGGGAAAAGAGAAAGGTGCTCGAAGTCTTCGCTGGGTTTGTCGCCGATGTTGCCCAGAGCGGCCTTTTCCAACCCGATTTTCACCTCGGCAACATCATCTATCACCAATCGCAAAGACGGTTTTTCCTTATAGATCTTCACCGGGCCCATCTGCATAAGACGCCATTGAACCGCAAAAAGCGCATGGACCAGCTAAGCTACATTATGCCGCCACTGTGGGGGAGGGTCTCACCGAGGCATTTCTTGGGCTTTGTTGGTCTGCTTTCAAAACGATGGCCAGAACTGCGAGACAGATGGGTGAGATATAGGGTCCAGAAAAAGGCCTTCTGGCGTATGCGCCGGCACTGGTCGAAAATGGGGCTGCGACGCATGGGAAAATCCCTTGGGAAGGTAGCCGTTGGCAAGAAAACCCTCTTTTTGTCTCGCAACAGCCCAGGTGAGGTCGGGCGATTTCTGTCCACTATCAGCAAAGACTCTTTGAGGAACGATGAGATCGTTCTGAAAAACTCAAGAAACACACGTTGTCAGCTGGTCAAGATAGGCTCCGTGACCTATTTCCTCAAGATCTACCGATCATCAAGCCGCCTCAAAGCCTGTTCCTACCTTTTCAGGACTTCAAGGACGGTACGAGCCTGGAAAACTTCGTGGAGCCTTCTTGTAAGACACATTCCCACTCCAGCTCCTCTGGCCGCCATTGAGACAAAAAATCCATGGAACGAGATCCATGGCGCGGTAGTGTACCCCCGGATCGGGGCTGGGAAAAGCAACACTGCCATGATGAAAAACTTCCTGAGCGATCCCGCGCGCTCGCCCCTCTTTGTTGGAAAACTCGCCGGCTTTGTGTGGGAAATGCATGAGAAAGGGGTGTTTCATGGGGATTGCAAAATTACCAATTTCCATGTTGCTCCTGGTAGTCCTTCACCTTTTACAGTGTTTGACCTTGACGGGACCAAAATAGGACGGCGGTTGTCAGATAAGCAAAGGTTGTCGGATCTGGCTGATTTATGCGCTTCGCTTGAGTGGTGGGCAGTAAGAGAGAACTTGACCGAAGAGATGCTTGACCTGTATATAAC
>JBKHJD010000046.1:0-11265 GCA_046538315.1 Syntrophobacteria bacterium | reverse complement strand
AGGAGGTGTGGGGTAATTAACTCGAAATTTTGTCCGATTTAGGCTACCCTATGCACGTAGGGTGTGCTGAGCCGGAGGCGAAGCGCACCGAGATTCACGTGAACGGATTTTCTGCTTGGCGGTGCGCTTCGCCTCCGGCTCAGCGCACCCTACGATAACCGGGCAGCCGCCATTCCTAAAACCGAATCATGTAGGGTGCCGCCAAGCGTAGCGCGGCGCACCTACAGTTCATGCAAACATATCATGTAGGGTGCGTTGAACAAGGTGAAGCGCACCGCAGTTCATGCAAATGAATCATGCAGGTCAACCAAGGCGCACCATATAAATTTGTGTTTTTTTGTGAACTGTGACCTGATTTGACAATATCGGATGGTAAGGTGAGAGCGGATGGGCTGGCTGAAATGCAGCGACCCCCGATGTTGTGAGCAATGGAGACATGGTCGGGCGGAGAGACAGAAAGGTCGAGGTAGCAATCGCAGAGCACGTAGCACCGCAAATCTTTACCCTCGCCACCCTCTGGGGGGAGAGGCATAGGGTGAGGGGGGTAATAAGGCTGTGTAGGGTGTGCTGAGCGTTAGCGAAGCGCACCACAATTCTATACGGAGGAACTGAAACGAGCGCCCCTATGGCTAATTTCTTTTTCGTGACCCAAGCAGCCAATGAAACCCTGAGCCGGTGGGGGCTATCCAAGGCGGTTGACGGCCAGGCCATTGCCTCTCTGGTGGCAGACGAGGCCGCGTACTGACTGCGAGAGTCGGAGGCAGCACCCCAAAAGAGGTGGTGTCGTGGATCCGTGGTTGGGGGGCGGATTTGGAGGTGTTTAAGCGGAGAGAATTTCGTGAGCATATGCGCGGAGGTACGAAAGCTGGCGCTGAGTTAGGATTACGTGGTTGATGGAAGTGGTCAAAAAACGCACCGTTTTTTCGGCGATTCCTTTGGAGCATAGTTGAATGGGATTGTACCCTTTCCAGAAACAGGTCTGCAGGCTGCTCTCTGTTGGCAAGTCCGTTATCCTTCTAGCACCAACGGGAGCCGGCAAGACCCGCGCAGCGCTCTACCCCTTCCTGCGCGCCTGGGAGCATGCCGATGATTTCCCCCGCAAGTGTATCTACTCGGTGCCACTCCGGGTGCTAGCCAACCAGTTCTGGGATGAGTATGAAGAGCGAGCAAACAACTTTGGCTTCTGTGAGGCGTTAGACGTGACTATTCAGACCGGTGCCCGGTCTGAAGACCCTCGCCTTGAAGGCAACCTGATCTTCACCACGATTGACCAGACGCTGAGCAACTTTCTCAACATCCCTTACGCGCTCAGTCTCGGGCAAGGGAACCTCAACTCTGGAGCAGTGACCTCCTCCTACCTGGTGTTCGACGAACTACACCTGTTCGACCCGGAGACAACGCTGCCGACCACGCTGCACCTGCTGCGGCTGCTGCGCGGCGTGGTGCCTTTCTTGGTCATGACTGCCACCCTCTCCGAGGAAATGGTGCGAGCGTTGGCAAAGGAGCTGGGCGCCGAACCGTTGATCATTTCTCCCGACGAAGCGGCGACCATCCCTTCGCAGCACAAGACCCGCCGGATGCACGTCTTAGACGGCGAAATGACAGCTCCCGCGTTGTTGGACCGACACCGGCAGCGCTCTGTCGCCATCTGTAACACCGTGGACCGGGCACAGGCGTTGTTTGAGGAATTGCGACAGTTGGCAGATCCCAAGGTTGAGGTACGACTGTTGCACAGTCGATTTCTGCGTAAAGACCGGGAGGCGGTGGAGATCTGGCTGCGGCGGGAGTTCGGCAAAGACAAACGAGGTTATTCCGTTGAGAGTGCTATCTTGGTAGCCACCCAGGTGGTGGAAGTGGGGCTAGACATCACCAGTCAGACCCTCCACACCGAACTGGCCCCGGCGGCCAGCGTGATCCAGCGAGCCGGGCGTTGTGCTCGATACGAAGGCGAGGAAGGGGATGTCTATGTCTGTCGGCTGCCACTGGATAACGAGGACCAGCCCCGATACGCACCCTACGTCTCAAAGACCGAGAAGGCAGTATGTCAGCGAACCTGGCAAGCCCTAAGTCAGCCTGAGTGCTTGGACAAAGCCTTTGACTTTAGGGCGGAGCTGACCGTGGTGAACCAAGCCCATCAGGAAGCCGATCAGCGCCTGTTGGAAGGACTGCGTGCTAATCGCTTCTATATTTCTGACCGCATCGCCCAGACTATCGAAGCCCAAGAGCGGGGTGCGGCCCGGGAACTGATCCGTGCTGTGGACAGCCGTACCGTCATCGTCCACTCCGATCCGGCCAGCATCGAGAACCCCTGGGCGTACGAGGGTTTCGGCATCTTCCGGGGAAATCTCTTTGGAGCCTACAGGAAGCTGGAGCAACTGGCCAACGAGTTGGGTGAGGATTGGTTGCTGATGACAGCCAATCCATTGCCCGAAGACAAATCATCCCGTGAACGCACCGTCTGGCGCTGGCGGCCCATTGTGGACAGGGAGGATCTGGTAGGAGCCCTCATCGTAGCCGTCAACCCCCGGCTGGCTCATTACAATCCTGATATCGGTTTGCGCTTGGGGCTGTCAGAGGATAGCGACTGGCAGTCGCCACTCCGCCAGCTGACAGGGAAGCCCCAGGACTTCGCTCCCTATCGGCGGGAGACTTTCCAAGAGCACATTGGTCGAATGTTACGGGTCTACGAGTACCCGTTCCTCAACCATGTAGGAGGTAAAAAGCGAGTTCCTCTGGCTGAAGAGCTGGCATATGCTGCTCAGCGAGTGGAGGCGAAGTACGGCTGGCCGAAAGGCACGCTGGACCGGCTGTGGCGGTTGGGTACCGCTGTGCACGACTTGGGAAAGCTAGACATCCGGTGGCAGGAATGGGCACACCGCTGGCAGAAAGAGGTAAGCACACTGCGGGGAGAGGACTTATCTATCCCCAACCACTGTCTGGTTGCTCACACCGATTACGATGATCACGATGAGGCCGAACAGATGTTGACCCGGAAACTGAGGCGCATGAAGCCAAACCACGCCGCCGAAAGCGCCGCAGCGGCGATGGACTGGCTGCTAGATCAGGCCAATGACCAGGCCCTCGCTCGGGCAGCACTAACGGCCGTTGTTCGTCATCACAGTTCCGCGGCGAGAGGACAATATGGCCCGTTCCGAGCTCATCCGGAGGCTGCGAGGGTTCTGGCAGAGGTGTTGGCCGACGTCAGGATAGAGGCTACAGACATGAGAGGCATTCGGTGGAATCTGCCAGAGGGCGGAGGGCTGAGTGGGCGGCTAATACGCCCGCGACGGGAGTCAGAACTGCTACCCTACCTGCTGCTGGCGCGGGCTCTGCGACTGGCAGATCAGAGAAGTCAGGAACTGACGTGATGACGGAGGAGTAGCCTATGTACCAATCCACCTACTACGTGGACAAGACTACCGACACCTTTGCCGATGTGTTGCTGGCCTATGGCGACGCTTCTCTGCTGCAACGGCTTCTACAGGCCAACGTCGGCGAAGTGACCGTCCGAGTGCAAGATGTCGGCAGCGCCTACCTCATCGTCTTGGAAAAGTCCATGCAACAGGGCTTTGAGGAAGTGGACTGGTTCTGCGACCTGCCATTCATCCATACTCGCAGCAAGAAACCGCCTCAGGACTGGCCCGCGGCGGTAGTGGATTACGAGGCCGAACGGAACCGCCGCGCTGAATACTTCGAGGCGCGCCGCCAATTGCCGCCTGCAGCCAGGCGTCCCGGCGCGACAGTGGATGGGCATCCGGAACTGGCGGCGGTTTTGGCTCTGGAACCTCGCCCCGACTGGGATACCCTGGCTCAGATCAACCAGATGGGAGCCATAACTGCCTATAGCCAGGTGCTTGATGCCTGGTTTGAGTGCCGGGCATGCTTCCCAGACCTGCTGAGCCTGCTGTTAGCTCTTTTCGCCAGCACACCCAACGACGTGGACCAGGCCTTAATTGCCTGGAAAGAACTGAAGAAGCGGAACAGGCTCAGGGCAAAGGACACCGTTACTCCGGTGCAAACACTCAATCCTGGCATGGGCAAGGGAATCAACCGCCCAAAGGCCGACCGCGCCGATCTGTTGGGCAACCCGGACTTCTTCTGGCCGGTGGAATTCCTCAAATTCTGGGGGATGTGCCGGGCCGGGGTACCCCGCATCGTTCAACCCCCCCAGCCGACCGCCGGGCGCGGCCCCCGTGACCGCAAGAGCTATGTCCTGCGCCCGGTCAATATCACCCTGGACACTCACGACAAGGTGTACCGGCGCTTTAACCGCGCTATGTGGGCCAGCACAGCGGTGAAAATGGACGTGTTGGCTGCCCTGCGTTATACCGACACCTTCCTGGACCAGTGGTTGGACGGGCAGTTGGCCGACGTACGGTGGGGTGAGGAACCAGGAGATCACGTGCTCGGTATGGCGACAGCTTTCTACAAGGATATGGGCAACGCCGTTGCGGTACTCAATCTCTCGGAGATCGCCCTGCCCCGCTGGATGAAAGTGGAGAGACCGGAGGAGGGCCATGCCTTTCGGAGATTGGTCCAGGAGCACCGTCGAATCACTGATAGCCTACAGGAGCGTAACGCTGACGAATACCGCTTGTTGGAACATTACCGCGATTTTCTCTCCGGTCGCAACCTAACCGCCTTTTTCGCCTTTGCTGCTAGTTATGCCAGCCTGGTAATGTCACGCATGGGAGAGGGGCAATGGTGGACGCCCCGGCTTACCACAACCAACCTGGAGGTGTTGATAATGGAACACGACAAGAAACTAAAACCAATCCTGGAAAACCGCGGCTTCCAAAACATGGCTGCGGCTATCCGTCGCAGCACGGTCATCCCCCAATACTGGAAGGCCAGGGGAGATAAGGGACCTTACGACATCCGCTACGGCCTTGGGGCTGACCTCTTGCGGCAGGCTGCCTATTCCGACCGCTTTATCCAGGGCCTAAGTGAGTTCCTTCACGACTACAACCGGGAGACGGCTCAAATCTATGAGCGGTACAAGGGCAACCCGCCCGTGCGTCGGGCTCGCGTCAGCTCCGAGGACATCCAGCAGGTAGTGGAATTGATCGATGAGTATGGCTCTCAGACGGTCGCCAATATGCTGGTAGCCTTTGGCTACGCCCGCGAACCACGTGAGCCGGAGCCTGAGGCAGAGGAGATACCGCCCGAGGCAGAAGAACAACCAGGAGCATAGGGTCCAATAGCGCAACAAAAGCAAACAGGAGGATTCCAATGACAACCAAAGTCTACTCTCTGTCCATCTGTGCTCGTGCCACACTGGACATGCACAGTCTGAACAACGAGGGAAGCGAAGGTACGCAGATCCAGACCCGTATGGTAGATATCGTAGCTGCCGATGGTCGGCTCTACAACGTTAACGCCATTAGTGGTGACATGTTCAAGCACATCCAGGCCGAGCATCTGTATCATATCGCCCGGAATGGAAAGGGCTTGCCTCTGTGTGCCGCTTGCCAGATCTTTGATGCCAACCGCATCAGCGGCGATGGAGAGTACATCGCTCAGATCAAGGGCAAAAGCGATGCCGAAGCGATTGATCTGATGCTGCAACGGTGTGTTCTTGACGATTTGGAGGGGAACCTCATTACCGCCGACCGATCCACTCCCCGGAAGAGTGTGGTGGAATTCGGCTGGGTGGTGGGTGTGCCGGAGGTGACCACCACAGGCTCTTACTTCCACGTTAAGTACGCCACAGAACGAGGTGAAGAGGCGCGTAGCGCTGCCGCTGCAGAGGAGGCCCGCCGGGCCAATCTGGGCCAGACCCCCTTCCATCGCCCGGCCTCATCGGGGATTTACGCCGTGGTGAGCCACTCCGAAGTTAGCCGCATCGGGTTTAACGACATCAGCCGGCGCTATGAGCTGGATAATGCTGCCCGCCTGGCCCGCTACCGGGCCTTGCTGGAGAGCGTGCTCTACACTTTCGTCCACCCCAAAGGCGCGATGCGGGCTGCGCAGTTGCCGCACACCGTTGCCCTGGGAGGGGTGGTGAGCTTCAGCACCGATGTGGTGCCGGCGCCTACGGTCAGCCCGCTCAACGGTGATTATCAAGCGGAGATCGAAGGCGTAGCCTCAGCACTGAACAGCCTGCACCCTGGGGCGGTAACCGTTCGGCCCTTTGGGACTCTGGCAGGCTTCGCTGAGCTAATGCGAGAGCTGGTAGAGACGACCGAACCATTCGCGGTGGTCGTGTGAGCCATGGAGAGGAGGCGCTTATGTGGACTATCGCCGAATACCGGCCTACATGTCTCTTCAGCCTGCGGCCGTATACCGCTACCACTTCTGGTGGCAAGTCGCTCATAGTACCTACCCCCTTCGCCGTGAAGATGGCCCTGCTCGATGTGGCCATCCGCGTCCAGGGATTGGAGCGGGGCAAGGCTCTCTTCCCTCTTATCCGAGACCTGCAAATCGCTGTACGGCTACCGCAGTGGATCGTGGTCAACAACAGTTTCACCAAGATATTGCGGTTGAAGGAGATTAAAACCAAGGCAAGTGAGAAACAGGCGGCCATCGCTCAGGCCAGGGCGGAGCGCCAGTGGCCATTCCAGAAGACTATCGCCTTCCGCGAGTACGTCCAGTTCGGCGGCCCGCTGGCTCTGGGTTTCCAGGGAATGTCCTTAGAGAGCCTGATGCCGCTGCTGCTACAGATCAACTACCTGGGCAAGCGGGGCGGGTTCATCCAATTGCTGCCACCGCTGACGACGGCTTCCAACCTGCCCGATGGTTTTAGCACGCTGACGGCGGGGATTAGCGAAGCCTTTCCGATGGGAACACTGCAAATGGTCGATGACTGTGGCCCCAGCCTGACCTTTGAACGAGCTAATGTGTATAGCGATGAGAAGATCAGAATCGGGCAAGATCGCATCTTTCATCACGTTGTGATGCCCTGCCGTCCGGTTCGCTCCAGCCGGGGCTTCACCCTGTACGAGCAGATATAATGGCACCAGATAAGTCGCTGGCCGCATCCTCATCCGGTTACCCGCCCCAAGCAGAATGGCGGTGCGTTTCGCTGGCGCTCAGCACACCCTACGATGATCTGTCCCTCGCTTCGAGGTCCTGGCCGTCACCATGCGCTATATCATCCTGAAAGGGACGACAAGAGAGGAGGTCAAGTACACGGAGTTTCTTTGTGAGGACGAGAGACTGTGCTTGCCGGATTTTTACCTGGAGCGGGCACCTTTCGGAAAAGGGGTGTAGACGTGTCTTGTCGGTGCGCTTCGCCTTCGGCTCAGCACACCCTACGGTGACTCGATGAAGAATGGCTACGTGGTTTGTTGTGGTGAATGGCGGTGCGCTTCGCCTGCGTTTGGATTACTTTGCATGAAAACTCGCCGGCCAAAGGACTCGTCGGGCCGATTGCGGTTAGCAAGACGGCATGATATGATGTATATGTACATCATATTCGTGAGTGAGGAGATGGATAATGGTACGCACTCAAATTTACCTTGATGAGAGGCAGAAAAAAGAATTGGATCGCTTGAGCGCCGAGCGCCGGGTGACTATGTCTGATTTGATCAGGCAGGCCATAGAACAGTTTCTCGGCAGCAGTCAATCGGGGCTCGATATGGCCCTGGAGAAGAGCTTTGGCATCTGGAAGGACAGGGACGATATCGGAAAGTCACCTGCTTATGTGAGGGAAATACGACGAGAGTGGGAGAAGCGCGAGAGAAGGCCCTAGGAGATGGATCGCTACCTGATCGACACTGATGTGCTAATTGACCATTTGCGGGGTGAGAAGCAGGCTTTGAATTTTCTCAAGCAAATCGCGGCGGAAGGATCGTTTGTTTCCTATTCGGTGATCGGCAAGGCAGAGATCTATTCCGGGATTCAGCCTGAGGAAGAAGAAGCGGTGAGTCGTCTGTTCAAGAGCATGCGAGAGGTTCCGGTTGACGGTGAAGTAGCAGAACTTGCAGGAAGATACAGGAAACACTTTTATGCCTCCCACGGTCTTTTGCTGCCCGATGCTCTGGTCGCCGCTTCAGCCAAGAAGATTGAGGCCACCCTGGTAACGCTTAACAAGAAACACTTCCCAATGGATGACATTGTTATTCGTGTTCCCTATCGTAAATATAAATGAATGTCTTGGAATGACCGTGTCACCTGTAGCCCAGGGAGTTGAGAACCGGGGGAAATGTCAAACACACTGGCTTCAGCTCTCACCCGACTTCGGAGGCCGATTCTAGAGCTTCGAGGTGCTTGCCGCCACCATGCGGTATGTCATCTTGAGAGGGACCACACGTGACGAGGTGAGGTACGTGGGGTTCTCATTTGAGGATAAGAAGTTTTGTTTGCCGGATTTTTACCTGGAGGGGACGCTTTTGAAGGAGATGTATTGATTTGCGGTGCGCTTCGCCTCCGGCTCAGCACACCCTACGTGAATTGTTGTGCTGAATTGCGGTGCGCCGCGCTTCGCTTGGCGGCACCCTACGGTGACTTGATGAAGTGGATGGCGGTGCGCTTCGCCTCCGGCTCAGCACACCCTACGATGATCGGAGCTGTCCGCTTTAACCGGCCAAACCCGAAATTGAAGGGGTAGAGAAAAGATGATCATTCGTTCTATCCGTGTCTATGCCGATACATCTGTTTTCGGTGGGATTCTGGATGAGGAGTTTGCCGAGATAAGCAAGACGTTCTTTGAACAGGTCCGAAAGGGACGTTTTCATTTATACAACGCAGTCAATACTCTCCATGGCTATTCAACCATTGCAATTCACTCCCCTATGGAGGTGGTCTCTTATGAAGAAAAAATTTGATTGCGTAGAGATGAAGCGTGAAGGTGCTAGACAGATTTACGAAAAGATTGGGAAGATGACTTTGGATCAACAGTTGGTATTTTGGCGTGAACGCACAACATCCTTGCAGATGCATAAAAAGCAGATAAGGCAACGCGCAACTGACAGAGCATAAGGATCGTCATCCACCCAGTTGCTCAAGGTGGAGCCCACGGGGCGGATGGCATTATTTAGACTTGCGGTGCGTCGCGTTGCGCTTGGCGGCACCCTTTGAAGGCACAAGGATGCTCAGGCCAGCCACTCAATGGTTACAAAATGTTCAACCTTGCAAAAATCCGGATCCCCGGTAACGATGCGCGCTTTTTCCCGTTGGGCTGTGGCCACAATGAAAGCGTCTGCGTAGGCAATGGGAAACTCGGCTTTAATCTCGGAGGCTTCCAGGACAAGGTCATTGTCGCAGGGATACACCTTCAGGGGCAGCAGTTTGAGCTTTTCCAGCATATCCTGAGCAAAAGTGAGGTTTTCAAGCCGGATCAGCCGATAATAGATCTCGCCGAGATTAATAATGTTCAGGATAAGGTGTTCTCTGCCTTCCTGGGCACTGAGAAGAAGGTCTTCCACGAGCTGAGCTCCTTGTTCATCTTGAATCCAGGCGAGGAGGGCAAAGGAGTCAAGAATTGTTTTGTTCTTCACGCTTTACTTCCTCTCTTCGATCCAAAAGAAGGCCCTGGGCCATGGAAGGTTGTCCTTTGAGAATGCCTCTCAATGCCCTTATGGGGTCTTCGGGAAGGGGGGTTATGACGGCCTTGTCTCCTTCCAACGTCAGATTTACCTTTTGGCCAGGTTTGATTCCAAGCTTCCTCCGTATTTCCGCTGGGATCACGATCTGACCTTTGGTTGATGTTTTAACAATAGGCATTTTGTTTTACCTCTTGAAGAAAGTAGTACTCCAAAAAGTTTAACTTGAAAACAAAATGTTTGTCAACTCGCCATTCTCACTTGTTCTCGAGCTGCAAGATTAGCACAGGAGCGCTAAGGTGTACTTCACTGTCGCCTGGCACATTCTAAGGCCTCGGGGCGGGTCAACGGCGGTGCGCTGCTCGGGTATCTTGACATGCCAATCTCCTAGCTCCTGGCCGCCAGCATGCGGTACATCGTCCTGAGAGGAGCGCGACGTCAGCAGGTGAAGTACGTGGAGTTCGCCTTTGAGGGCGACAGGATTTGTTTGCCGGATTTCTATCTGGAGCGGACGCCGTTGAAGGAGATATGCTGAATTGCGGTGCCCTGCACTTGGCGACGCGGTAAATGATTTGTTGGGATGGATGGCGGTGCGCTTCACTTCGTTCAGCGCACCCTACGTGATTCGATTCGGTGATTTGCGGTGCGCTACAAGATTGCGTGGGGTGAATTGTGGTGCGCTGCGCCTCCGGCTCAGCGGCGCCCTACGACGATTCAGATGCAAGGCGCGAGGTATAGGGTTCGAGGCACATGCTCAGATCAATTGCAGGGGCCAATCAGGCCTGGAGTGCACCGATGGTGAATTCCAGGAAACCAAAGCCTTGGTGGCACAGATGCACTCTAGATGCAGGGAAGCAGCATTTCCCCCCATGATGCTTTCCGCAACAACAGGGTCAACATGGCAAACCGGCTAAACTTGACAGATTGGCTAAAT
Organism: Syntrophobacteria bacterium; assembly: GCA_046538315.1. Classification (GTDB taxonomy): domain Bacteria; phylum Desulfobacterota; class Syntrophobacteria; order BM002; family BM002; genus JBKHJD01. Next base: position 846 of record JBKHJD010000046.1, on the reverse strand, counting down.
CGGCCTGTCGAATCAGGGAAACTACCACAGGCATCGGACTGGATACTGGGAGATAAGGTTGTCGGGGGTGAGGATAACCAGGCCGTGGACCATTGCCTGACAGATGAGCATACGGTCGAACGGATCCTGGTGGAGTCCAGGCAGGCGGGTCAGGTGCAGCGCGGCCTCTTCTTGCAGCGGCAGGGCTTCGACCCCATGCAGCTCTCTCTGGGTCGGAACAAATATGTCCGCTGCTTCCGGGAGAGGCAGCCTGCCGAGGGCATGCTTGATGGTGATTTCCCAAGCGGAAACCGCACTGAGAAAAACCTCATTTGCCGGATCAGGAAAGAGCTCACGGGCACGCCTGGAGAGCTCAGGGGCGTCCGCAATGATCCAGAGAAACGCACAGGTGTCCAGCAGTATTTTCATTCCGCCTGACCGTAAAAGGAAGCCAGTATTTCCGCAGGAAGCGGTTCGTGAAATTCAGGAGGGACCTGGAATTCTGCCTTCGCCAACCCTATTGGACGGGCGGATTTTCTCTCCGGTGGAAGCGGGCGAATTTCGGCAATGGGGATGTTTCTCTTGCACAGAAGAATTTTCTCCCCTTTGGCAAGTCGCTTGAGGTAGCGAGAGAGATGCGTTTTCGCTTCATGGATGTTGAGCCGAATCATGACTCATTTATAGACTAATAAATAAACCAGGTCAAGCCTTGTATCTTGATCGTATAGGAATTTCCTTTTTTTGACTGGATATACAGGATGGTCAGGATATAAGAAAACTAAAGAAATCATGTGAATCCTGTTAATCCTGTCAAAAAAGCCTCGCCGAGGGCGTCAAGTTCATTTGATGGGATTCGGTGCGCTTCAC